>JBKQPD010000206.1:0-17529 GCA_052145175.1 Binataceae bacterium (SeqCode)
CCGCTTCCTAAAACCTCTCCTTGTCCAGGGAGAGGTCGACGCGGTGAGGCGTTTCGCCGAAGCCGTGGCGGGTGAGGGCACACGGAGTTCCCACCAAGTAGGCGACGGCACAAAAATTCACAAACTCATAAGGGTGATAAGGAAAGAGGCGATTATGACGGACTTGACATAGATTCATTTCCGAGCTATCCTCTCTTGCATGATGACCTTGCGTGAGTTGATGGCGACCTTTCCTACCGAAGACGCCTGCAAACAGTACCTGAAGGATCGCCGCTGGTCGGATGGCGTGGTTAAGTGTCCGCGCTGCGGAAACGATAAGGTTTACAACCTGAAAGGGCGTCCGTGGCATTGGCAGTGCGCTAAGTGCAGCAAGTCCGGCTATCGATTCTCCGTCATCGCGGGAACCATTTTCGAGAATACGAATTACCCGCTCCGCACTTGGTTTGAGGTTCTCTGGCAGATTCTCAACAGCAAGAAAGGCGTTAGCGCTATGCAGATTCAACGCCAGATCGGAAGCGGCGCTTATCGGACGGCGTGGTATATGTGTCACCGGCTGCGCGCCTGCATGTTCGATCCTGATTTTCAGCAACTCATGGGAATTGTTGAAGTAGACGAAGCCTATTTCGGGGGGAAGGATAAGAACAAACACTGGGACAAAAAGAGCGGCAAGTCCGGTTTGGGCAGCGATAAGATTCCCGTGATTGGGGCAATCAGTCGCAAAGGCAATGTGGTTTGCCAGATGATCGAACATGCCGACGCTAAAACCTTGAATCGCTTCGTCCGAAAGGCCGTCAGCGACAAGGTTGATTTGGTAGCGACCGATGAATGGGGCGGATACAGGTATCTGAATGCGCTCGGATATCCGCACGAAACCGTCATCCATTCGGCTGGCGAATATGTGCGCGGTCGTGTCCACACGGCGAATATCGATTCGTTCTGGTCGCTGCTCAAGCGCGGCGTGATCGGAACCTTCCACCACGTCAGCAAGAAGTATCTGCCGCTCTATCTGGCGGAGTTTCAATTCCGTCACAACAACCGTAAGAATGCAGACATTTTCGGAGCAGCGGTAAGAGGGTGCTGAAGCGACCGAACTGGCAGGCGCTTCAGCGCCAGACAGCCAGAAAGCCAACTCAATTAGAGCTATTCCCGCGAGCGAGACGCCATGTCTAAGAAGAAAAGCGGTTACGCTCAGCCGATCCTGATGTTCTTCTGTCGGCCTTGTGCTGAATACCATTTTAAAACCCACCCGCATTACCGCGCGATGAAGCGGCGAGCGGCGATACGCCGAAAAGAGAAAGAAGCTAAAGCGGAAGTCGCTAAATGAAATACTCCCATCTGGCGATTCTAATCGCATCGGTCTTACTTCTAAGCGCCGAAAGTCCAAGTCCAAGGCCAACCAAACAGCAAAATGAAACCGCCGCTTTGGGCCAAAGCCAAAGCGAGCATAGTCCATCGCCAGTCGACAATTCCTATACCGGGAATCGCCCACCACCAGATGACGATAAAGGCACTAATCAAGAGGACAGTGGCAACGAGATACCGACCATAATCATAGCGTTCTTTAGTATCATTTCGGGCGTCGCTACCATCTATATCGCGAAATTCAACAAGCAATTGGTTAGTGTTACCCACGATCTGAAACAGGCGACTATCGATTCCGCCAAGGCTTCCAAGGATAGCGCCGAAGCGGCAAGAGACAGCGCAGATGCCGCCAAGCTCGCATTGCAGACGAATCGACCTTTCGTCATGCTGGACTCGCTGGAATTGAAAAGCGGCTTGCCAGGGTCTGAAATCGTCGTAACTTTTCGCCTGAGAAATTTGGGCAAAGGGCCAGCTTTGGTGCGGGAACTTCGGGCGAAGCTCGGAATTCTCGAATGGCCTGACGATTTGCCAAGTGGCGCAAATAAGACTCCGGAGGTTCCGACAAAACTGGACTACGAAAATGCCAATCTTGTGATAGCCGAAGAAGTCCTTGGAATGGATGCTCTTTCCAGCGTATATCGTGTCGTACTTAGGCCTATAGGTGATCATGCGGTCGCTAGGCTTAAGAGTGATGATACTGTGAACCTCGCCATTCAAGGATCGATTCGTTATCAGGATGTTGCTCAAGAGGTGTACGAAACTAAATTCGGTTCGACGTATACATCGATCCCTGGCTATCTGAATTCCGATCACTTCGTACCTATTGGCTACACTGATAGCGGTCCCAAGAAAAAATAATATCAACCAAAGAACACCGGCCTGTCGGAACCATCCTAAGCTTTGCCGTTGCTCTATGTCAAGTCCGTCATAATCGCCATTGCCGTTAACCGTGACTAACGACCCCTCGTCGAGACGGTTGAAACGAAGGGCGAAGGAGCCGAGCCTGAATGAGGGCGTCGGTCTTGCCGACGCGAACGGGCGATCGCTTAAGCAGCAGAAGGATGTTCGTGCGCAAGTGAAGACCAAGCCCTGCACTGGATAGCCGACGCTTAGGTGTCACTTTAAAGCGAAACTTTACCGGCAAGGCGCTTCCCACGATTATGGTTAGCCATTTTTATTTCAGCCTCCTGTGCTTGTGCCGCGCGCGAGCGCACCATATCGGTATCGCCGTGGTCGAAGAGGTTCATGCCGAGCGCCGCTCGCTCGCGCGTTCGAGATGGTCCCGCAGCAACAGGTTCAACGCGTGCAAAAAGCGTACCCGGCTATGCATAAAACGAAGGTGAGCGAGCCTGCGTACGGCCCTCCTCCCGCTCTCACCCCGATGCCGAAAGCGCTGAAAAAAAGCATTATCGTAATTGCAGTCAGCACGATCACATCTACCCAGATTGCGATCGGCGTGGCCGCTCCTGACGCCCGGCGGCGTCGTGACGGATAGGTCACCGCAAAGATGAATACGGGGATCGACGTGACGAGGCTCGCGACCCGCCAAATCCTCGACTCAGGCCAGCCGAATAGCGCGAGCAGGGGCGGAAGCATCGAACCGGCGGTCACCAGAAATCCGAGCTGAATGAAGATTCGCGTGATCAGGATTTCGAGCTTCGACAGCTCGCCGCCGAACGCCTGCCGCACGAGAATTACCAGCGCCGAGAATCCCACGAAGGTCACCGAAAGCGTGGCCAGCGTGTATAAGTATGTCGCGCCCGAGAGCTCCATGACGTTTAGTTTAAATCTGCTGGGCGGTGTGCTGATAAGGATGAAATGGGACGTGCGGGGAAAGCATGAAAGGGGCGCCACGTAGTAGACTGGCAGCTCCGTGCAATCAGGGGCCGGGGCCGCTTTACGTGGAGCAGGTCTGAAATGGAACCCGCCGGATCTGGATCGTCGGGGGATCGAGAACCGCTCGCCGGCTTGGTCGAGCGCGTTACATTTCATAATGCGGACAATGGGTTTTGCGTGCTGCGCGTCAAAGCCAGCGGCAAGCGCGAACTGGTCACGGAGCTGGGGGCGGCGCCGTCCATCGCCGCCGGGGAATACATTCAGGCCAGTGGCAGGTGGGAGAACCACCGCGAGCACGGCCTACAATTTCGTGCCACTTTCCTGCGGGCGACCGCGCCGACCTCCACTGAAGGTATGGAGAAATATCTGGGCTCGGGGCTGATCAAAGGGATCGGACCGGTCTTTGCTCAGCGCCTGGTGAGCACCTTCCACGAAACGGTGTTCGACGTCATTGAGCAGGCGCCGCAAAGGCTGCTGGAGGTCGAAGGGATCGGGCCCACGCGCGCGCGGCGCATCACGGCCAGCTGGGCCGACCAGAAGGTGATTCGCGAGATCATGGCGTTCCTGCAGGGCCACGGCGTGGGCACCTCGCGGGCGGTGCGCATCTTCAAGACCTACGGTGCCGATGCCATCCCGCTGGTCAGTGAGAATCCTTATCGGCTGGCCCGCGACATCAGGGGCATCGGCTTCAAATCAGCGGATCTTATCGCCGCGCGGCTTGGCATTTCACAGACGGGCATGGTCCGGGCAAGAGCAGGCATTGCGTACACGCTGGCGGAGGCGATGGCGAATGGCCACTGCGGTCTGGCCGAGGATGAATTGCTCGCGCAAGCGGAGAAGCTGCTGGAAATTCCTGCCGCCTCCTGACCGAAGCGTTGCAGGCGGAGCTGGCCAGCGGCGAAGTGGTGGCTGACGCGATCGACACGCGCCGCTGTATTTTTCTCACTTATCTGTGGCGCGCGGAACGGTTCATCGCTGAGAGGCTCCAGAGGCTTATCCATGAGCGGCCGCCCTGGCCAGTGATCGACGCCGAGCGCGCCATCGACTGGGTTGAGAAGAAATGCGGGGGGACCCTGGCGGTGAGTCAGCGGGCGGCGGTCACGTTGGCGCTGGCCAACAAGCTGCTGGTCGTGACCGGCGGGCCCGGGGTGGGCAAAACAACCCTGGTGAATTCCATCCTCAAAATCCTGTGTGCCAAAGCGGTGACGGTAGCCCTGTGCGCGCCCACCGGGCGGGCCGCCAAGCGCCTGGGGGAGAGCACCGGCTTGGAGGCCAAGACGATCCACCGGCTACTCGAAGCCGATCCGCGCCATGGCGGTTTCAAGCGGGGCGAGACCAATCCGCTCGCGTGCGACCTCTTGGTCGTGGACGAAGTCTCGATGGTGGATGTGCCGTTGATGGCCTCGCTCCTCAGGGCGGTACCGCCGCACGCGGGAGTGCTGCTGGTGGGCGATGCGGACCAATTACCCTCGGTGGGTCCGGGTCAGGTGTTGGCGGACATCATCAACTCGGCGGTCGTGCCCACGGCGCGTTTGACCGAGGTCTTCCGCCAGGCGGCGCAGAGCCGCATCGTGGTCAATGCGCATCGCATCAACCGCGGTCAAATGCCCGACTTGAATAACCAAGCCGGGGAGCTGTCGGACTTCTATTTCGTCGAGGCAGACGAGCCTGACGACGCGGCGCGCAAGATTATCGAGCTCGTCCACCACCGTATTCCGACACGGTTCGGCCTCGATCCGATCCGCGAGGTGCAGGTGCTCTGCCCGATGAATCGGGGCCGGATCGGCGCACGGGCGCTCAATCTCGACCTTCAGGCCGCCCTCAATGGTGACGACAGTAAACCCGCGGTGGTCCGCTTCGGCTGCGCCTTCAGGAGTGGCGACAAAGTGATGCAGACCATCAACGACTACGACAAGGATGTTTTCAATGGCGACCTCGGCTTCGTCCACGCGGTTGACCTGGAGGCGCAGGAGCTGGTGGTCGATTTCGATGGGCGCCTGATCAACTACGACTTCGGCGAGCTCGATGAGCTGGTCCCGGCCTATGCGATCAGCATTCACAAGTCGCAGGGATCCGAATATCCGGCGGTCGTGATTCCGTTGTCGACCCAGCACTACCTGATGCTGCGGCGCAATCTGGTTTATACCGGAGTTACGCGGGGCAAGCAGTTGGTCGTGCTGGTGGGGCAGCGCAAGGCCTTGGCCATTGCCGTCAGTAATGCGCGCGCCGAGCGCCGCTGGTCAAAACTGAAACAATGGCTACGCGACGAAGGCGCGCGCGAGGTATGAATCAGGATCGTCTGGTGCCTCCTCATTGGATGGTCCTGATCTTTCAGCGAAGATCATTAATCCGCCTCCGCATTAGTGATTAGATCCGGGTAGGGCATGGGTTGATGAGCTCCATAGCAGAAAACTCGGACGGCCAGCAACGTATACGGCGTAGCGGCGACCGTGCGGGTTGCAGTTTCGGTCAGAGCTTGCGCGTATCTCGCTTGAGATACACAATGGCAGTTGCATCGGAGGAGGCACGCGGATGGCTCGTCAAACATCAATGCTGCACGTGCGCGTGGACGATAAGCTCAAGACGACCGCCGCGAAAAAGCTGGCCAACCTGGGCCTGACGGTTTCGGACGCCGTGCGCATACTGCTCACACGCGTTGTCAAAGAGGGTGCGTTGCCGGCGGGCCTTGCGGCTGACCCGGAAGCCTACGACGCATGGTTTCGCGCAAAGGTGCAGGAGGCGCTGGTTGATAAGCGCGCCGCGGTCCCACACGAGCAGGTCATGCGTGACGCGCAAGCTTTGATCGACAGGAAGCGTCGTGCCCGTACTTGAATGGCGGGTAGCTGCTCGTGCCGATCTGCTCGCCATCGTTGATTACATCTCTGACGACAACCCTGAGGCGGCCCAGTAGCTGAAGGACGATATCGAGACGAAAGTGGGGAAGCTGGCGGAACATCCTAAACTCTACCGACCCGGTCGCGTGGCCGGCACTCGGGAAATGGTCGTCCGAAGGAACTACATCGTAGTCTACGCCGAAGATGTCCTCGCGGTGACTATTCTGCGCGTGCTACACGCCGCACAGCAGTGGCCGCCGCGATAGTAGCTGCTATTCACAGGCGTTACCATTATTGGAGTTATATCCCCTCAGCCTGCTCGCCATTGCTGCAGACCGTGCGACCAAACGCGTTGGTGGTGCACTCAGCGAACGCGCTCGAAGAGCAAATCATCAATGCCATATTATCGCTGCAACTCGCATCGCCATTAACCTGACTTGAATTTTCGATCTTCCTTCCAGGCATCGTAGCCAATATCTGAATGCCAATTCGGCTTTTCCGCAACCTGCTAGACCCTCTGGCGTAGTGCGGCAAGCGAAAGCGTCGCTCTGCAGTTCGTTATTGAGGGAGGAGCTGAGGTCAAGTCGGCCCTACCGGTGCCTCGTTGTGCCTGGTCAGAAACTGCCGCACGGAAAACAGCTTATTCGCAGCATTGATGGCGAGGCCGTGAGGGAGCTACATCCATCGCGGGATTTTGATCGAAGAAACCGGAGGGTTTCAGCATAAAGCCCGCATAGGCAACAGGCATGACCGGCCAGTCCTCCGGCCGTGGGATATGCTGCACGCCGAAGGAGTACCACGCGACTAAATCTATATTCTCGAGGGGCCGATCCCGTTTGATCCAGTGATCGAGCCCATCAGGAGCGGGGTTTTGATTAATATAATCGCCAGACGCGTAGCGCTGTACAGGATCGTAAGCGGTGACCCACAGGTTGTGGCGAATAAATCCCGCTCGCCGCAGGAGGCTTGCCCCCTCGTGCGCGAAGGGCAGTGCCACGTCTGCTCCTGGCATGATTTTGTAGCCGGTCGGCTGACCGACGGCATTGCGGCGCGACGGATTCACGATCAGCCAGGAGCGCCCGATCGCAGGGTGCGCATCGCGGGCCGCCTCCAACTGATTGCTTATGAGCATGTAGCGCGGCCGATACGAGCCGTTTAACGGATTGGCTGGCCCGGGAGGATCGGCAATGGTATCGACCTCATAGACCGAATTGCGCGAACCGTCGACATCCATATCGAGTCTGAAATTGAAGTAATGTTGATGAATCGGTGCGTAAAGTTGCGGAGCGACCAACGCGCCGTGAGTCGGCGGTTGGCCTGGGGGATAGGCGCCGACCGATAGGCATCCGGTCAGCTTGACCTCAAGCTGTATTTCACCGCTCTGATACAGGTACCAGAAAAACCCGTAATCGTAATTCCCGACCGTCGCGAAGAAGGAGATCACCAAACGGCGTGAACGCCGCACCTCACTGCGATTGGTGCGCCAGTCGGTGTGCTTCCACAGCGTCCCGTAATCCTCTTCATGCATGCAGACGGCATTCTCGATGGTTTCCACCTCGCCAGCCATGTTGACCATATGGGCATCAAAGTAGTGGATCGTGCCAACGCAATCGCATCCCAGTTTGAGGCTGTTGGCCATCCGCCCAATGCCGTATTCACCTACATCGAAGGCATTCTTTTTCCGGTGTGTTGGCGTCGGATCGCCATAAGGTACTTGCATCTCGGATAACGACGCCCGGTACAAAATGGGACGAATACGGCCCTGATCCTCATAGCCGAGTTGATGAAGTACCAGGCCCTCCCGCGATGTGAAGCCGACGCGGAAACGCCATTTTTGCCAGCACACCTCATAGCCGTCCACGGTAAAACTCGGACCCTCGGGTTGCGAAATCTCCAGCGGCTTCAAGTCCTGCCGCAGAGGCCCGAGACTTTCGGCGGCATAAGTGCCGGTCAAAGGTGGCAGCGGCACCAAGATATCGTCGATTACCTCCACCACCTCCATCTTTTCCAGGTCAACGAAGGTAATAACCCCCTCAACCGGACGACCGTAGCCAACATCAGCGTCGCTGCCGCGAATCCACGTGAGGCCCTGGGCGAGGCGGCGGTCTGGAAACCGTTCATCACCATAAGCGCCCGCCGACCAGGGATCGACGATCGCTTTATCGAATTCGGTGATACCTCGGCGAGAGAGCGCCGCGCGCCATCGAGGGTCGGCCTTGACCGTATTTTCGCACTGGATGAACTCTTCGATGATGATACCGGGCTGGACGCCGCGGCGCTCTTCGCATGAGAGCAGCGTCTCCTCACGCAGGCTGACGACCGCTTCCAGCACGCGGCGAGCTCCCAAATCGAGCACGATAATGAAGGCGCGCCGGTCCAGCGCGTTACCGGCACCGCTACTTTCGAATTCGGTCTTGGCTGGTTCGTGCAAGTTGGCCGAAACGAAGCGCCAATGGTCACTGGCGGGTCCGTGGCTGCGCAGAATACGAATCGCCGCACTCACTTCTTCCGCACTCAATGGATCCAGTGGATGACGTCGGGTGGCCGCTTTCGCTGTGTGCGACTTATCCATCGTCGATCTCCTTTGCCGCTCGAAACGAGGTCGCCATCGCTGGCCCCGAATCGTCGAGGGTCGTAACCTGGTTACTCGAGACTAGCACGCTGCGGGCCAAAAGGACGAGTAGAAAGGAATAATGATGCTTGATCGCAACTTCAACATTAAATCGAGGTAGGTATGTTCTACGTATCGAAGGGCGTACGACCAATGAACGCACGCGTTGAAACACTAACTCAAGAGATCTGGAGAGCGATCGGAGCTGAGACAGGGACCGCCGCGGACATCTCCTTTATTGGCAAGGGTGAACTACCGTCGGCCTTTCCGGTGACCGATTTCGCTTCGGCCGCGATCGCGACGGCGGGCCTGGCGATTTCCGAGCTGCTCATCGCGACATGGGATACAAGGCCTACGCTCACGATCGATCGGCGACTCGCCTCGCTGTGGTTCGGGATGTCGATTCGTCCAATCGGCTGGAAGTTGCCGCCGGTGTGGGACGCGTTTGCCGGTGACTACCGCACGCGCGACGGATGGATAAAGCTGCACACCAACGCCCCGCATCACCGTGCGGCGGCGATGCGCGTGGTTGGACAGCATCCTGATCGAACCGCTATGGCTGACGCGGTTGAAACCTGGATCGCGACCGAATTGGAGACGGCAATCGTAGGCGAAGGCGGATGTGCCGCGGCAATGCGTTCGGCTGCCCAATGGGGCGTTCATAATCAAGGTCGTGCTGTCGCATCCGAGCCGCTCGCGCACGCGCATCGGGCAATGGGTAATTCCGCTCCATTTAAGGATTGGTCAGTTACGCGCGAACGTCCGCTGAAAGGTCTACGCGTGCTCGATCTCACGCGGGTCTTGGCAGGACCCGTCGCCACTCGCTTCCTCGCCGCATTTGGCGCCGATGTATTAAGGATCGATCCGCCGGATTGGGACGAACCCGCGGTCGTGCAGGAAGTAACGGTCGGTAAACGATGCGCTCTTCTGGATCTGCATAGCGCTGCGAATCGCAAGATGTTCGAGGAGCTGTTGTCCAAAGCGCATGTTCTGATCCACGGCTATCGACCCACCGCGCTTGATCGGCTCGGCTTCGACGCGGCAACCAGACGAGCGCTTGCACCCGGCTTAATCGACGTCTCGCTCGATGCCTACGGATGGACCGGGCCGTGGGCTTCGGGGCGCGGTTTCGACAGTCTGGTACAGATGAGCTCAGGAATCGCCGACGCAGGAATGAAGTGGCGCAAAGCCGATTTGCCCGTACCGTTGCCGGTCCAAGCGCTCGATCACGCAACGGGCTATCTGATGGCGGCGCTCGCGATTCGCGGAGTAACCCAGCGCTTGCGGAATGGCGACGGCTTGGAAGCGCGCGCCTCGCTGGCGCGTACCGCGAAGTTATTGATGGATGCTGGCGATGCTCCCGATCCTGCTGATCTGGCACCCGAGACCGCCGCAGATCACTCTTTGACGATTGAAAAAACCGCGTGGGGAGACGCTCGTCGCGTACGGCCACCGATTCATCTCGACGGCACGCCAATGTCGTGGGATTATCCGGCTAACCAGCTGGGTTCGGACAAACCGGCGTGGCGTTAGCTCGCGAAGCGCTGAAACTACGTCTCGCAGGCTTGGCCAAACTGACTAATCAACGATTAAATCTGGGTTCTCCTCGTCCTGCTCGACAAACACATGCCCCGCTCAATTCTTTGAATTTAGAGCACATAAGCTGCGGTTTCGAGCGCCACGAAGGCTACGGCACCACGGCTCACGTCAACGCGCTCAGCCGACTCGGTCCGACACCATTTCACCGCCGTCGTTCCGGCCGGTATCGATGTCGGAACGCGCGCAGTTAAGGTTGGCTTTCGGACGGTGTGATTAACGGAGCGGAATAGGAGCAGGCAGGGCGAGCGGTCATGGCGCGGATCAAGGAGATTCTTCAGTTTCGTCTGACGCTCGAGCATATTCGCCCGACCGTCTGGCGCCGCATTCTGGTTCCCGATGATTGCACACTGGCGCGGCTCCACAAGATTATCCAGGCCGTGATGGACTGGCAGGATTATCACCTGCACGATTTCACGATCGAGGGCCGCGCCTATGGCGATCCGGAAGTGGACGAAGAGGACCGGCTTGTCGACGATCGCACGGTTCGCCTCCGGAACCTGGATCTCGCGATCGGTGACCGCATCGAGTACGCCTACGATTTCGGCGACAACTGGCAGCACGTCTTGGAGTTGGAAGACAAGACGCCGCCGTCGGCGGAAGCGGTTTATCCGCAATGCGTGGGAGGTGAGGGCAGTGCGCCGCCGGAGGATGTAGGCGGTGTGTCTGGGTACCAAGAGTTTCTAGAAGCGTTGTTCGATCCTGCTCACGAGGAGCACGACCACATGAAGTTGTGGGTCGGGCGGCCGTTCGATCCAGGGGCCTTTTCTGTCAGCGCCGCGAACGAGCGGCTGCGCAAAAAGCTGAGACTCGGGCCGCGAGGGGTGCATTGATCCCCGAAGGCTCCCTCATTTTCGTTGCGAAGCGACAGAGCGCGTGTGCAGTCTGGCGGCTGGCGCGTCGGCCTATGCTAAGATTTCATCCTCCCAAGCCAAATACGGTGAACTGCAGCAGGTTACACAGATGAGACCCGATCTGAATAAAGTTCTGACCGAGCAACCACGCCGCGGGTCCGATTCGCGCAATCTGAAGACCCGTGCGAGCTTCAAGGATTACGACGCCGCTCGGGAAGATCGGTACTCGCTGCCGAAGACCGGCAAGATGCTGATGGGCAATCGTGACCTTGGTCCGCACGACGAGAGCAAAGACTTTACGGACAAGCTGGGCCCGCTTACGCGCTGGCTCCATTCCCAGGTAGGACGGAACTGGGACACGGTTTATAGCGAGATCAAGCAGGCGTTTCCCAACACGAACAAACAGAATCACCACCTGCTCGACACGCACCTGATGGGCTATATCAACCGCAACGCCACGGTTGAAAAGTCTAAGAGGGGCAGGCGGGTCTTTTCAGTAGATGGGTATGCCGGCAGGCGTGAGCTGCGGCCAGGTGACATCTACGTTGACCCCGAGACCCACGTCCTGATGAGATACCGGAAGCGGCCACTGCAAGTGGTTTATCGACCTGATGACCGCAAAATCCTCAGGTTCGGGGCTGGGGCGAAATCCGCGGTCGTGTAGAAGTGCGGCGATCCGCGTAGATGTTGGCGATGAGGGCATCGGCATCGACCAAGGCCTTTCCAACCACCCGCGGCTCCCCGCAAGGCGTCTACGTCGTCCCCAGGACCCTTCTTGATCGGTCCGTACGTCGGCCGGGCCATACGCTGATGGTACGGCACCCGCTTTTCTCTGACAAGGCTGGAAGCCGCTCTTGTTTCAGATATTGCAGTTAGCTGAGCAAGGGCCTATATTCGAGTTTTGGAAAGGAACGGGTCATGACCACTCAGGTGCTGCAATTTATCGAGCTGTCGGAGCGGGAGCGCAAGACGACCGAACCTCTCGGCAAGCTTGGCAAAGGGGTTCAAGTGGAGGTTCGTGTCCAGCGCAGGTCCGGGAAAGATCTGATCGTAAGACTGCCCGCACAGGCAACAACCCTGCTCGAATCCGCCTTTGGCGGTCTCCTTAAAGGAGAACGGATTGCTGTCTTGGCCGAGAGTCAGGAGCTCAGCCCAAACGATGCGGCCGACATTCTAGGCATTTCCCGCCCACTCGTCGTCCATAGGATGGATATCGGCGATTTGCCGTTCCGGTATGTTGGAAAGCACCGGCGGACGAAGCTAAAGGATGTGCTGGCGCTGAAGATGAAGCTCGACGCTCAACAGGCGGCGATACAGACGCTGGCCGAGGAGGCCGAGGATCTCCAGCGGCGCTATGGGGTTTGAGCCCTGCGTCGCGGTCTTTGACGCCTGCGTCCTTTATCCCTTTCATCTGAGGAACATCCTGATTCAGCTGGCGGTCGACCGTTTAGTCGACGCGCGCTGGACCGATGAAATTCACAATGAGTGGATCCGAAAGCTGGCGGCCCGCGCACCAGCCATCCCAGTTGAGCGCCTGAAGAACACGCGGCGGTTGATGGAGGCCGCGCTTCCGACCGCGTTGGTCGGCGGATACGAAGACCACGTCCCCAAAGTGAAGCTGCCCGACCTTGACGATCGTCATGTCGTCGCTGCCGGGATCACTGCCGGTGCTTCGATCATTCTCACCTGGAACCTGCGCCACTTCCCTGCGAAGGAGCTCAAGAAGTTCGGCTTGCGACGGGAAACGCCGGACGCGTTCGTGTCCGGCCTCTACGACCAAGTCCCGGATTTAGCGATCGGCTCGCTCGCGAATGCCCGACACAATCTAACCAAAACCCGCCTCTCAGCGTCAGAGTTCGTCAGGATTCTTAAGGGCCAGAACCTCATCGAGCTCGCGAAGCGTGCGCAGAGGCATTTGGCCCAACTCTAAAGATCGTCTTTACGGTGCAGTAAACGGCAGGCCGCTTGGTTGAATGCCCTGCCCTCATTTCCGGGCCCATTTATAGCACATAAGCCGCTTTATGTGTGTTTCATTCAGATGAGCATTTCGGCTCGCTTCCACGAAACTGCCGAATACGGCTAAGATGACCTCGGCCGAGCTTCAGCGGAGGACATCGGCGCTAATGTCGTTTCTGCTGTGAAAAGGCACCGGGGCGAGTCAGCCGCTAAATTGCAGCCATGAATTGCCGGACGCGTGCTTAACTAATTGGAGACTGAAATGCCGGATCAATCTGACAAGACGCCACGTCATATCCTCCCAGTCCCGGATCGGCCGCGTACAGGGCTGATTACTTATGATGCCAAGGATCCAGATACCAAATTCCCCCCGATCACGCAGTTGCGCCCACCCAAAGGTGCGCCGAATGTACTGATCGTTTTGCTTGATGACGCCGGCTTTGGCTCCTCCAGCGCTTTTGGTGGTCCGTGTAACACGCCGATCGCAGAGAGCTTGGCAGCGGCCGGCCTGACGTACAACCGCTTTCACACCACGGCGCTGTGCTCGCCGACACGTCAGGCCCTGCTAACCGGCCGCAATCACCACACGGTTGGCATGGGCGGGATCACCGAAATTGCCAGCGGTTCGCCCGGCTATAACTCGGTTCTACCCAACACCTGCGCACCGCTCGCTCGGACCCTCAAGCTCAATGGTTACGCAACCGCCCAATTCGGCAAGTGTCATGAGGTGCCGGTCTGGCAGACCAGTCCCGCAGGCCCGTTTGACGCGTGGCCAACCGGAGGAGGCGGCTTCGAATATTTCTACGGCTTCATCGGCGGCGAGGCCAACCAGTGGTATCCATCGCTGTATGAAGGCACCACGCCGGTCGATCCCAAAAAGACCCCTGAAGAGGGCTATCACTTGATGGAGGACATGACGGACAAGGCCATCAATTGGATCGGACAACAGAAGGCGCTCACTCCGGACAAACCATTTTTCGTCTACTTCGCGCCGGGCGCGACCCACGCTCCGCACCATGTCCCCAAGGAATGGGCGGACAAGTACAAAGGCAAGTTCGACCAGGGTTGGGATAAGCTGCGCGAAGAGATCTTCGCTCGCCAGAAACAATTAGGGGTAATTCCGCAAGAGTGTGATCTTACGCAAAGGCACAAGGAAATCCCGGCATGGGACGAGATGCCTGCCGCACTTAAGCCCGTGCTCGTCCGACAGATGGAAATCTATGCCGGGTTCATGGAGTATACTGATTACCATGTTGGCCGCTTGGTCGATTCGCTCAAGCGGCTTAATCTGCTTGATGACACGCTATTCTTCTACATCATCGGTGACAACGGTGCGTCCGCTGAGGGCACGCTGAATGGCACCTACAACGAGATGATCAATTTTAACGGCGGTTCCGCGCTCGAGACGCCCGAATTCCTGTTGGCGCGGCTGGACAAACTGGGTGGTCCGGAATCCTACAATCACTATGCTGTGGGTTGGGCGCACGCGATGGATACACCGTACCAGTGGACCAAGCAGGTCGCCTCGCACTGGGGCGGCACGCGCAATGGGACGATCGTGCACTGGCCCAAGGGAATAACGGGGAAAGGCGAAATCCGCAGCCAGTTCCATCACGTGATCGACGTCGCGCCGACCATCCTTGAGCTGGCGGGCCTGCCTGAACCGCTGTACGTCAACGGAGTCCAGCAACATCCAATCGAAGGCGTCAGCATCGCGTACACGTTCAACGAAGCTAGGGCGGCCGAGCGGCACGAAACACAATACTTCGAAATGTTTGGTAACCGCGGCATCTACCATAAGGGCTGGACCGCGGTTACGCGGCACAAAACGCCCTGGCTCCTGATCGGCGAAAAGACCCCTGAATTCGACGACGATGACTGGGAACTCTACGATACCAGTAAAGACTGGACCCAGGCCCATAACCTGGCCAAACAGATGCCCGAAAAGCTCCACCAGCTACAGCGCCTGTGGCTAATCGAGGCGACCCGATACAACGTGCTCCCCCTCGATGACCGGCTGGCCGAGCGGATTAACTCGGATACGGCGGGGCGTCCGGTGTTGATCAAGGGTAACTCGCAAATACTATTCGGTAGCATGGGGCGACTATCCGAGAACTCGGTTCTCAATATGAAGAACAAGTCGCATTCGGTAACCGCCGAGATCGTCGTGCCCGTAAGCGGGGCGGAGGGGGTCATCGTCGCTCAAGGCGGCAACATTGGTGGCTGGAGCCTCTATGCGAAGGCAGGCAAGCTCAAATATTGTTACAACTTCCTTGGCATCCAGTGTTTTTACGCCGAATCAAGTAGTGCACTGCCTCCCGGTGAACACCAAGTGCGAATGGAATTCGCTTATGCTGGTGGCGGCCTCGGCAAGGCTGGCACGGTGTCCCTGTACGTGGATGGCCAAAAGGTCGGCGAGGGAACGGTCGGCGCCACTGCGGCGATGATCTTCTCTGCCGACGATGGATGCGACGTGGGGGAGGACACCGGATCTCCCGTATCGCCAGACTACGGATCGCGTGGGAATGGCTTTTCGGGCCGCGTCAAAGGCGTTCAGTTGGCGATCGCTGAGGGTGCGGAAAGCGTCGATCACCTGGTCTCGCCCGAGGAAGCCGTCCGGATCGCCATGGCGCGGCAGTAACTCTTCCACAATGAGGCGCGGCGACGATCAGATCAACCGGGCGTCAGTGATGAATTCACCGGCATTGCCATTTCATCTCCTGGCAAAACCCACGGGCGCCATATGCAACTTGGACTGCATGTATTGCTTCTTTCTCTCCAAGGAGATGCTTTACCCAGGCGCCCGGTTCCGCATGTCCGACGAGCTGCTCGAGACGTACATCCGGCAACTCCTGGAAGCCCAACCGTTAGGCGAGGTCAACGTCGCTTGGCAGGGTGGTGAGCCCACCCTCATGGGGCTCGACTTCTTCCGGCGCGCCGCGGGGTACGTGAAAAAGTACCGGAAGCCAGCGCAGAGTATCCTGCACACCATGCAGACAAATGGCACGCTCTTGGACGATGAATGGTGCGCGTTCCTCAAGGAGCAAAACTTTCTCGTCGGTCTTAGCGTTGACGGCCCGAAGGAAATGCACGACACCTACCGGGTCAACAAGGGCGGCGCAGGTAGCTTCGATCAGATCATGGGCGCGTGGAAAAAGCTGCATGAGCACGGTGTGGAGGTTAATATCCTATGCACTGTTAACGCCGCAAACGCCAATCAGCCACTCGAAGTTTACCGGTTCTTTCGCGACGAGCTGCAGGCCGGATATATGCAGTTCATCCCCATCGTGGAACGAACCACTCAGGAATTACTACCGCTGGCCAACCTGGGCTGGGGTGACCGTCCCGGTACAGAACGGCCCTTATACACCCAGCACGGTGCGTTTGTCACCGAGCGGTCGGTCGACGCCGAGCAGTTTGGTCGCTTCCTTATTGCCATCTTCGATGAGTGGGTGCGCCGCGACGTCGGAAAGGTTTTCGTACAAACGTTCGATGTGGCGCTGGGCAGCTGGCTCGGGCAACACAGTCTGTGTATCTTTTCGCCTACCTGCGGCGGCGCCCTCGCACTGGAACATAACGGCGACCTTTATTCCTGTGATCACTACGTCGAGCCTGGCTATCTGCTCGGGAACATCCAGCAAACGTCCATGGCGGAGTTGGTTACCTCGGAGAAGCAGCGCGCGTTCGGCCGGGAGAAGCTGGACAGCCTGCCTAAGTATTGCCGCGAGTGCGAGGTGCGGTTCGCCTGCCATGGCGAGTGTCCGCGCAACCGGTTCATCAGGACTCCGGACGGAGAACCCGGGCTCAACTACCTGTGTGCCGGCTATAAATTGTTCTTTAAACACATTGACCCCGCGATGAAGACGATGGCGAACCTGCTTCGAAGGGGTCGCTTTGCCGACGAGATCATGCGGTTGTACGAGCGCATGACGGTATGAGCGGCGGAGCAATACCAATTTCCTTGGCATAAAAAATTCCGTGTACCTTCCCCGCACCTGGCGATTCACGGCCGGGATTGGCAGCCGCGGTTTCTGCAAGGCCAGACCCTGAATGGCCGCTTTGATTTTAATCGGCACTGTCCGGTGAACGCCGGCATCCGTCCGCCTTTTACGTACTAGCGCGGCGAGGCCGAAACATTGAAAGCGCGTCAGTCAGCGTTGCGCCGTGCGATATGGTAACCTGCCTCGCTGGCAATCGGGCGCACCGGCCGGTGCTGCTCTAAATGTGTTTGCAACGCTTTAAAATGATCCATTTTGGAGTGAACCCTTCGGGCTGGACAGCAGAGCGGTGGCGAATTGGACCGGGTCGGCCATGAGATTCTCCGGGGTTGATTATCTGATTGAAAGCTTTCCGCCTCCGCCCTTCAACCCATCTGAGGGCGAGGCGGAAAGCGCTAAAGGTTCGGCGCTGATGCCGGTTTCGAGGCCGTATTTCAGGACGATGTTGCGGTAGACGGAGGCTGGATCAAGCGGCCGGTCTA
>JBKQPD010000207.1:0-54235 GCA_052145175.1 Binataceae bacterium (SeqCode)
CGCCGCATCAGGCGGCGCCGGCTCCTATCCTTGATTTTCGAGCTGTCCCTTTTGAGTCGACTAGTTCGACGACATCGCCCAGTTGCGGGCGTCGTCTCCCGGTGAGTAACCGATGATGCTTTGAGAAGGATTGCGATTGACGAGCGGCCGCAAATACAGCGGATGCTTCATGCTGCGAACCTCGTGCTCGATGGTAAACAGAACTTTGCCGCTGTCAGGATCGACGATGTCCTGGAATCTATACTGATGCTGATCGCTCTCCTGGACGATCAGGCCCTTCGCGGCCAGCCGGTGATGCGGGCCTGAAAAATCATTAATGTAGATTTGAATATGATGCTGATCGTAGGGCTGAACTGGCCGGTCAGTTTCCCGGAAAAACAGATTTTGCCCAGTCCCGGCCGTCACGCAAGCAAAGCGGCCTTGGCCATCCTCGAGCGGTGCTGCCTGCGCGCCCATAATCTGTGAATAAAAGCGCGCAATGCCCTCGGCCGTTCCCGCTGGAACGTCGAACTCCACGTACGGGATCCCAACCGCCATCGGGCCAAAGCGCTGATTTGGAGCAAAGCAACGAATCCGGTTGCCCCACGGACAAAGCGCCTCGATGTATCCGTCACGTTCATGGCATTCAAACCGCGTGTCGGCAAGCGCCTCGCGTACCCGGTTCAGTCGCCGTGGCAGGGCGTCATAATCCGAGACAACCACCCCGATGTGACCGCGCAACACCTGGGGTTTGCTGGTGGGTAGATGAAATTGCTGCCGGCCCGCATTAACCCACATATTAGCTGGACCGGTCATCATGTAAGGGTCACGCGTCAAACCAAGCCCGTTGATGTAAAACAGCGCCGCTTTCTCCTGATCGGGAACAGTGACGTTAACATGCTCCAGGGCGACGATATTGCCGAGGTCCTCAACGGCGCGATCATAGGTCCTGCCCGGCTGCATCAACTTGGCCATGGCGCCCGGGGCGTCAAGGCCGTCGTCCCCCATCAGCTTGCGAACGCGGGCGGGTCGCGGTGAGGACGCGGCTTGGGAGCCGTTCCCGTTGCTGGGTCCTCCGCACAGCTCGTCCATCTGCTGGGTAAAAAGCTCCTCCGAGATGAACCCGTTGCGATAGGCCTTAAGTATTTGCCGTACCTCAAAGTCTTTGCTTGCCATAACTTGCTCTCCTTCAAAGCTGACAGTTTCCTGAAAAATGCGTCAAAAACGTTTATCTCTTGGCGCGGCGGCTCTCAGCGTGTTCGACGAGCCACCAGGCTAAGCCTCGCTTACCATGCTTAGAATATGCGCCCGATCATGTCCAATAGTTTGAACGCCCGGACTCCGAGCTTCCGGTTGTGAAAAAAGGCTCGGGCGGGATCTCACGCCCCCCGGCCTATCTCAATCCTAATGGTCCTGACCAGTCTCCCCCGCAACTCGTGAGCGCTCATGGAGGCAAGCCCAAATCACCTTCTTTGGCTGCTTCGACATAGGCAATCGCATCCTCGGGGAGCAGCAACCGCTGTGCTACGAGTCGCTCGCATGCCGCCTCGACTTCTTTTACATAGCGCCCGTGCGTCCCGTAGCGCTCCTCCAATGATAGCCGCGGGTCTCCCGTTGCGCTCCGTTCCGCCTTATTCCTTGCGAACGGAACAAATGAGCCCACCGCCGAGCATTCGTCCCTGGGAGCGCACGCCAGCAGATTCCATCCGGTATAGGTCCCCAGTGGTGCCGCGATGGGTGGCAGTTGAATTCCGGCCCGATCGATACCGTCCGCGTTCACTTGCGGCACCAAAGTCGCGTACGCGCGACCGGTTGGCACAGGTGGCAACGTACTGATGATACCGCGGTCAAAGTCAGGACCGTAGTCGTACAGTTCGCGGACACTCGCGACGCCGGTATAAGCCACTCCCGGAATCGCGGGAAAACCAACCGCCGGTTGCGAAGACGGCCGTACGAGGGTGCCATCCTGCAACTGCGGGACGTTGCTCGGCGGTGGCTCTTTGCCCGAAACGACCCATTCGATCAAAGCAGCCAACAGTGCGCGCAGTGCGGGCCCCGGACTGATAGGATTCTGCAACTGTTGGCAGATACCACGTCCGGAAGCGACAGCGTGGGCGATACTCGACAAAAGATAGAATCGCACGTTGGTTGGATCGGCCAGGTCTCTCGAGCCATCCGGCGTAGTAATCGCCAAAGACGCGCTCTTGAACCAATAGCTGTTGGAATCGTTCACCTCCATGATCTTGGGGGAGGTACGCGAAGCTTCGCATCGGGCAAGCACACTGTCAGTTTTTCCCGTCATCGGATCAGTCAGACTGGTGTAGGCAAAAGGGAAAACCTGCTCCGGATAGACATGGCTCCAGCGCTGAAAGGCGGTCCGGTTGGGCTGGGCAAAACGGTAATTGAAAAAGCCGCCGCCGGCGCCGTTGATATACGGCATCATGCCGTCGAAGACC
The DNA here is from genome assembly GCA_052145175.1 of Binataceae bacterium (SeqCode). Taxonomy (GTDB): domain Bacteria; phylum Desulfobacterota; class Binatia; order Binatales; family Binataceae; genus JAJPHI01. Next base: position 2,436 of record JBKQPD010000207.1, read on the forward strand.
TGCCGTCCCTGTTCGTCCTGGTTAAAGCCGAGATACAAAAACGGCCGGTGGAAACGTCCCGACTGTGATAACCCCGTGGCGATCGACCACTTGACCGAGTTGGCCAGCGGGTTCGGGGTTCCATGTCCGTCGCTGACTGCGAATCGCAGAAACGAGACGAAATCGCGTATAGCGGCGAAGCCGATCCCGGCGACCTTTGGATCGGTCGCGGGATATACGAACTGATAGATCATGCCGCGTTCGAAAGCCCTCTTCCCGCGCGGCATCAAGCCGATCATCGATGAGTTGAGGTATTCCCAGTCCGTCAGCGCGAGAGCAGTGGGCGGATCGTCGCGGTATTTGCGCACGGTTAGCGTCGCCGCGGATTTATCCAGGCTAGCCGCCGGATACGTCAGCGGCCACGCGAAAACCTCTGCCTCGGGCGATATGTTTTGCGGGCTGTCGACCATAATTTCTTCGAGCGCGGGACCGACGATCGGTTTACCTCCCACAGAAGCAATTGGGACCGTTGTAGTCAGGCGGCTGTTGCCCGGGGGTGCGGTGACGTCCCAGCCGGTCCAGACGATCGTGTTTCCCTGACGCATCAGATATCCGGTACCCGCACTCTCCGGGCCGCACGGATCATTTATCGGCAGGAACTCAGGCGGCGCTTTGAAAGGAAAATTCAGCGGCAGATACGTCATCTTGTTGCCCCGATTAGTCACATCGAACAGCAACACTTTGTTGCCGCGCGTCGGGTTCACCGGCTTCAGAATATAGAAGTCGGTCGCATATTCGACGTTGCCGCGAGCATTGCGCGGCGCCAATGCGATGTCTGTGATAACGGCATTGAGCGGGCTCTCAGGGTCCAGTTCGCCGAAAGCACGTCCTACTATTTTCTCGTAGCATCCGACCGCACCGAACGATTCTCCATCGAACGCCGGTGACTGCACAGCATCGACAACAATTTTGCTAATCATGGTTCAGTTGCCTCGAACTCCAAGCAAGTTTGAGCGTCTTAAGCGATGGTGCGGAATGCCGGCATCAGTTAAGCGCATCCGCTGCGAGCCATCAGCGCGATCACGGCCATTCAACGCGCTCGGCCCATTCCTTGGCCTTGGCAATCGCGATGCGGATCGCCTTACCCTCATCGTAACCGTCGTCGAGCAGGGCGTTGGCGATCTCGATTGCTTTCGTCCGCACTTCCGGGGCCAAGTTGCGCATCGATGGCGGGTAGTGAGTCTCGTTCCATGGCATTCGCGTGTTATCCCCCTGCCAGGTTGTCAGGTTTGCTTGATGAAGCGCCGTTTTCTGCCCGGCTCGCGCGTCGGTGGCTAACCACTGATTAACCGGCTAATTATAGGTTGCGATGTTTGAAGCCGAACGGATCACCGGGTCTGATCTCGAACGTAAACGGCTGATCGAGTTTCTTCGACCGCCATTTCGTAAATTCGAACTCCTGACGCCGATGAGCCCTGCCCATGCCGCTCGGGTGCTCCAGGAGATCGTCGAACCGCCCCGGAAGTGGGGATGGCCATCTTCCACGAAGCGCGGATATTTCGAGGGCAGGGTCGGAGGCAGCCGTTTCAAAATTAATCGAGTCATGACGTACCAAAGCGCATTCCTCCCCATAATTGAGGGGAACTTCCGGCGCGATGGCTTGGGAACCATCGTGACCCTGAACATGCGGTTGGTGTGGCCTGTCGTGCCCTTTTGGATCGGCATCATAGTGTTCCTGGCGTGGAGTTCCGTCGCCGTCGATTCGCGCGTGGCCGGGCCCTTTGGCGTTCGCATGGCGGTGATCGCAATGACGCTTTTCATATATCTTGTCGCGACGGTGCCTTTCGCTATCGAGGTGCGGATCGCGATGAAGCGTTTCCTGGAACTTATGCGCTCCTGAAATAGAAGTTGTTTGCTGGTCGCTCTCACCGGGTCCGACCCTGGTCGAAGGCATAAGAGTCTTTACAGGTTACCAGCCACCCCTGCCAAACTTGCAATACATCCCTCGGCGTGATGGCGGAGTCGGAGACATCACTCCACGTGCCTGCGCTGCCTTCTCTCCGGCAAACTCTAACCGGATCAGGTAGGCATCGCGCCATAGCTGGCTCGTACGCAATCGCTTAACAGTTGCCCGGTAACGTTGGCGATGGCGTCATCGCTGGACCTGGCCTACCGCCTGGTCGATGCGGCCCTGGAAATCGGCAAGACGGCGGCTTCGCTGCTGGGCGCGGCGTTGGCGCAGAGCCTGCCGGTGCTCGAACGGATTCTGCAAGGCGTGTTGCGTCATGCGGGCCCGATTGGCGCGGTGCTCGATTGGGTGATCACCGAGGCTGGCAACGTCGCCGCCACAGCATGGCGCACGACCCTCGAAACGCTGCGGGCAACCGGCCGGGCGGTAGGCGAGGTCCTCGACTGGGCGAAGGCGAAATCGGAAGCGATCCTGAAGCAGGTAGTCGCGGCGACTGCGGCGGCCGGCGCGGCGATCGGCCAGTTCATTGACTGGGCCAAGCACGCGGGCGACGCCGCGCTTGCCATCGTTGGCGAAGGCTTGACGCGTGCTGGTCAGACGGTCGACGCGATTCTGCTTTGGTCGAGAAGGCCTTTGTCACGGGCTTCCGCGCGGATATCCGCGGGATGCTTGCCGGCGGCGCCACGCTCGCCCAATTGATCGCGGACACGATCGTTCATCGCAGCCGCGCGGTCTTCGCACCCGCGCCCAATGATCCGCCGCCACCACTGGCGCCCGGTCTGTGGGGAAGCCTTCCGCTCATCAAGACTGAGTAAATCCGTAATTAAACCGTGATTGCCTCGGTACGGTTGCGCGAGGTATTCGCTACTCAGGCGTCCTCGCTCCGGCCCGTATGTTCATGTTGGATGCTTGTCCACGCTACTCCTAAAGCTGGACGTCATGATCCTGTTGCTCGGAAGTTTGCTCCCGAACGTGCTAAAGTCTGCGCGCTTTACGGATCGTGGGCTCAGCGACGACGGACGGAGGACGAGATGACCTCGAGCGGTGAGAGTCCGAGCAGATCGGAAAGTGGAATCCTCGCAGGGATAAACGTGGTCGAATGCGGCGAAGGCATCGCGGCAGCATTTGCGGCCAAGATGATGGCTGATCTTGGAGCAAATGTGCTCAAGATCGAAGCGCCCGGCGGCGATCGCGCGCGGCGGCGGGGACCATTTCCGAACGACGAGGAAAATCCCGAGAAGAGCGGGCTGTTCCTCTACCTCAATACCAACAAGCGCGGGATTCAGTTGGCGCTTGATCGGCCCGAAGGTCGTGAGATCCTTGCGCGGCTGCTGCGCAAAGCAGATATCCTAGTGCATAATGTGGCGCCGTGTGAACGTCCGGCCTGTGGCCTTGAGAGTGACAAGCTGGCCAGGCAATTTCCCGAACTGATTATCGCTGGAATATCGCCCTTCGGCGATAGCGGTCCGTATAAGGACTGGAAAGCCTACCCACTTAACCTCGAAAACGCCGCCGGGATGGCCTTTCTCGCTCCCGGGGCCTCGCAAAGTCCGGAATTGCCGCCCCTCAAGGCGTTTGGCGATCAACCGGAGTACCAAGGCGGCCTGCATGCCTGCTATGCCGCATTAGCGGCCTATTGGAGCCGACTCGGCGGCGGCGAACCACTCACGATGGAGATCTCCGAGCAGGAATGTATTGCCGCGATGCTCGAACTGAATTTCATGCATTACACCTATGCGGGACGCGAGACGTCGCGACTGGGACGGCGCATCCTGGGACCGTGGCTGCTGGCCGACTGCAGCGACGGGGTTATCTTCGTAGCCTGTGCCGAAGAAGCGCAGTGGCAGCGTATGGTGGAAGTTATGGGCGATCCGGCGTGGGCCCATGAGGAGTTGTTCAAGGATCGCCTGACGCGGGGGGCGAACAGCGATGCGCTTAATCTATTTATCAAGGAGTGGGCGTCGAGTTGGAAAACGCAAGAGTTGTTTCATGCGGGTCAGGGCAAACGGGTACCGTTCGCCAGCGTCAACACGATGAAAGATGTCTATGCTGACGCCCAACTCAACTTCCGCGACTACTTCGTAACGCTTGACTACCCCGGAGTGGGTAAACTGCGGATTCCGGGCGCACCAGCCCGATGGGGCAGCGGGTGGTCGATTCGCTCGTTGGCGCCGCGGCTCGGACAGCATAGCGAAGAAATACTTGTGGGCGAGCTGGGGATGAGTTCCGCGGAGTTCGTAGCATTGCGTCAAGCAGGAACTATTTGAACGGTAAAGAAAATGGGAAACACCAAGCTACCACTTGCGGGAGTGCGCGTACTTGATTTCACCTGGGCGTGGGCCGGACCCTTCGCGACGTTGCAAATGGCCCATATGGGCGCGGAGGTTCTGCGTATCGAGAGCGAGAAACGGCCCTGCGTTACCCGGATGCTGCCGCCGTTCGCGGACGACGTGCCTGGACCGAATCGTTCTGGCTATTTCAATCAATATAACCAGGGCAAACGTAGCGTAACGCTCAATCTTACTGAATCTGAAGGGCTGGCCATAATCTACGATCTGGTACCGCACTGCGACGTCGTGGTCGAGAATTTCGCCGGCGGTGTCTCGCAACGAATGGGCCTGGGTTACGAAAAGCTGCGCCAATATCGCCCTGACCTGATTATGATCTCGATGTCAGGCTACGGTCAGGATGGACCATACAAGAACTATCTCGGTTATGGGCCGCCAGCAGCGGCGCTGTCCGGCTTTTTCGCCACGATGGGATACGAAGGCGGCCCGCCAATGGAACTGGGCATTTGTTATATGGATCCCAACGCGGGAATCTTCGCCGCGATTGCGATGATGGCAGCGCTCTTAAATAGAAAAAAGACCGGTATCGGCCGGTTCATCGATCAGTCGCAACTCGAAACCGCGTCCGCCTTGATGGGCGAGGGCCTGATGCAGTACGCGATGACCGGGAAAGATCCGGCGCGCATGGGTAACCATGATCGCCTGATGGCGCCGCACAACACCTATAAGGCAGCGGGCGATGCGGACAAATGGGTGAGTATAGCGGTGGGCGGCGAAAGCGAATGGAGCGCCCTCTGCACGACCATGAGCCAGCCGGAGTTGGCGAGCGATCCGCGCTTCAATACACCGGCGGCACGTAAAGCGCACGAAGCGGTGCTGGACGAGATAATCACTGCCTGGACGAGCTCCCGCGATCGCTGGGAGATCACCAAGGCATTACAGAACGCCGGCGTCGCTGCGTTTCCCTCGATGAGTAACAAAGATCTGGCAAACGACGGCCATCTGCGGGAAAGAGGATATTTGGTCGAGCTGGAACATCCGGAGGTTGGCCGGCGAACGCACATCGGCATGCCCTGGACCGTGAGGCAGTTTCCGCGGGAGGTGCGTAGTCCAGCGCCGCTGCGGGGTGCGGATACCGAAGCGGTGCTTGGCCAGCTGCTCGGCTACTCGGCCGAAAGAATCGCTGAACTGCGCAAAGCGGGAATTCTGAGCTAGTGCCGGCGCTGATGTCGTTGGAGCGCTGAGGTAACTGGTAGTGGCTATGTCACGTTGCGGAAACAAGTTTAGCTCAACGGATAGAACGTCGGATCTGTTGGGCGGTCCTGGTTCAAACGAAGGGCTTCGCGTATTGATCGCTTCGAGGGAATGATCAAATGGCCGGACCGTGCGAGGGACTTCTGGTTTTGGACTTCAGTTGGGGCATGGCTGGCGGACTTGCCACCGCCGTGCTTGCTGATTTCGGCGCTGAGGTGATCAAGATCGAACCGCCTGCCGGCGATCCCTTTCGTAATCATCCGGCGTGGATCGCATGGAATCGCGGCAAGAAAGGCGCCGTCCTTGACCTGAAAACCGCGCAGGGGCGTAACAGAGCGCATCAACTGGTTGCGCAGGCCGACGGGGCGCTCGAAGCGTTCCGTCCCGGTGTCGCGAATCGGCTCGGGCTCGATTACGCGACGCTGTCGGCAATCAATCCGCGCCTGATACACGCGTCGATCAGCGGCTGGGGTCAGCAGGGTCCGCTTAATCAGATCGCGGGTTACGAAGGGGTGATCGCGGCGAAGTCCGGCCGGATGGCGACTTTTGAAGGGCAGATGAACCGCCCCGGACCCGCTTATGCTGCCGTGCAGGTCGCGACGTGGGCAGCAAGCCAGGCGGCCGTCCGCGGGATTCTCGCAGCGCTGCTCGCGCGCGATGCGACCGGGCGCGGTCAATGGGTCCAAACCAGTTTGCTTCAGGGCATGCTTCCCTACGATCTCGCGGGGCTGATGCTGCGCCAGTTCTCGCGGCAGGATCCGAAGAGGTACCCGCCTGACGCTCTGGGTGCGATGCTGCGCCTGCCGATGCTGCAATACATCCCGGCACGAACCAAGGACGGAAGATGGTTGCAACACGCCAATCTGATGGACCGCCTGTTTCGCTCCTATCTGAAAGCCGTCGACCTTGGGTGGGTGCTTGAGGAAGAACTGTTCAAGAACGCTCCGGTCATGAGTTCTGAGGGTCGGGAGGCGCTGCGCGATCTGATGCTTACCAGGATGCAGGAGCGGACGCTTGATGAATGGATGGAGCTTTACGTGAACGACGGCAATATCGCCGCGGAGCCGTTCAGTTATGCGACCGACGGGATGAAGCATGAGCAATTCGTCCACAACGGTCATGCGGTTGAAATTGCCGACCCGCGTGTCGGACGACTAACGACGGTGGGCTTGGTGGCCCGCCTCGGCGACACCCCGGGCGAAGTGGGCGGACCCGCTCCCGCAATCGGACAGCACACCGCCGAGATCTTGCAGCGTATCCGCCGCGGTACGCCGAGAGCCTCGATAGTCGTGGCCGAGAGCACAAGCACTCGGGCGCCCGGCAAACCACTACTTGATGGCCTGACGTTACTGGACCTCTCGATGGTAATCGCGGGACCATATGCGGCGGCGATGCTGGCCGACATGGGGATGCGCGTGATCAAGGTCGACGCCACGCCGGAGCGCGAGCAGACGATCAGCACCGGCGGTATGGCCTTGATCAACCTCAAGAATTACGCCGGCAAAGAGGCAATTCAGATCAACCTGCAAAGCCCCGAGGGCCAGGCGATTATTTATCAGTTGATCGCGCGGGCCGACGTTCTGCTGCATAACTTCCGCCCGGGCGTTCCGGAGCGATTGGCGATCGACTGGGATGCCTGTCAGCGGATCAACCCCCGTCTGATTCATGTTTATGTCGGAGCGTACGGCGCGACCGGGCCGCACCATCGGCGACCGGGCGCACATCCGATTCCGGGCGCACTGCTGGGCGGGGCGCTTCGTCAGGCCGGCCGTGCGAATCCTCCTGCGCCCGCCCAGCCGATGAACCTGGAGGAGATCAAGGAAACCTCGCGGTTGCTGATGAGGGCAAACGAGGCGAACCCGGATCCGAATACCTCACAGGCGGTCGCCACTAGCGTGATGCTGGCTCTGCTGGCGCGGAATCGTACCGGTCGGGGACAGGCGGTCGAGGTCACGATGCTCCAGGCCAACGCCTGGGCCAATGCCGATGAGGCCTATGACTACGAGGGCCGACCTCCATACGCTTTGCCTGACGAGCATTGCTTTGGGCTCAATGCGCTATATCGGCTGTACCAGGCAAGTGAAGGTTGGGTCTTCCTCGCCTGTCCGCTTGATCGCGAATGGGCAGCGTTCTGCGCGGCGGCGAAGGTCGCGGACCTCTTCGCTGACTCCCGCTTCGGGAACGCTTCCACTCGTAGCGCGCATGATGCTGAACTCGTCCAGGAAATTGGCAGGATCTTATCGACGCGATCGGCCGACCAGTGGGAGCAACTCATGACGGCTGCGGGCGTTGCTTGTGTACGAGCCGATCAGGACGTCGGCAGCTTCCTCGAAGAGCATCCGCAGGCGGCGGCCAACCGGATGACGGTGGAGGTGGATAGTCCGCGTTTCGGGAAGTATCTCCGCCACGGCGCGATCATCGACTTTTCCGACGCGACTACGTGCCTCACGCATGGCGCTTTCGCCGGCGAACATACCGTGCCGGTGATGCGCGAGTCAGGTTACACGGAGGCGCAGATCGCCGACCTGCGCGCGCGCGGCGTCATCCATTGGGAAGAGGTTGGCCGACTCCCTTCCGCGCGCTGACGGGATTTCAGCTATGGCCGGTAACGGCCTTCGGCGGTCCGCCGGGCGCGCTCGGCTGATTGATCCTCGCCGCGGCCGATATCGGCCTTGACCGCGATCGCTTTCGCGCCTTCGACAGGAAAGGCGCCCATTCATCAGCAGAGTTGCAAATTATTGAGGATTTATATGGAGCGGGTGATCGGTTTCGAACCGACGACCTTGTGCTTGGCAAGCACACGCTCTACCAACTGAGCTACACCCGCTCGAGGTGTGACGGCCAGAGCAGAATTTGTAACCGCCCGCAGCGATGGTGTCAAATCGACCGGCGTCGCCACGAGCCGCGCGCTACCCGGCAGCGGCGCACTTCGCGACCGCCGGATGCGGTCGCGCACTGAAAACGTCACGCGCTTTGACGATATAATCCACAGCCGACCAGACACTGACCACCATCGCGATCCAGAGCATAAACATGCCGGCCGCAAAAAACTCTATGTGGAAATAGGTGTAGTGGATCAACAGGCCCTGGACCGCGATGCATTGCAGGGCCATCTTGTACTTGCCGAGCTCGTCGGCCGCAATAATCCGGCCTTCGACCGCCGCGATGCCCCGCAAGCCGGTAATCACCAGTTCGCGCGATACCAGTACGACGACCATCCAGGCCGGAACATGCGGGCTTCGCGGCATGCCGGTCAGCATCACCAACGCAGCCATCACGATGAGCTTGTCGGCCAACGGATCCAGGAACTTGCCGAGATTCGTCCCGGAGCCATAGCTGCGCGCGATATAGCCGTCGAGAAAATCGGTGATGGAGGCGACAAAGAAGACGGCAGCGGCCGCGCCCGACGCGAGGGGCCCGGTAAAGCGCAGGAGGCAGACGATAAGCGGGACCGTTGCGATCCGGCAAAGCGTCAAAACATTGGGCATCGTCAGCATCGTCTATCGCCTGCTATCTGCTGCACCCAGTCGCACAAGCGATTTTCTCTTCTACGATTGCGCAACGAGCTGACTACGAGAATAGGGCACGGGCCGATTTGCCGCAACGCGAAGGAGCGGGTGCGGCGATCGCAATCCCGCAACGCAGAGCCGGACGAGCCGAACCTTGCCTTGCGAGAGCAAGGGTCTCGCATCAGATTAAGTCGTGCCTTTCACAGGTTAGCAGATATGCGTCGTCACCGTTTTTTTCGCTTTTCCGAAGGACTCGCAAAACTGGGCGTGCTCATCGCGAATGCTACTGGCGAGCTGCTCCTCCAATGAAACATGCGACTGCCTCGCCGAAAGAGCGTCGACGGGTGAATCCTGTAGCGTTTCCATCTTCATCGAGTTTCAAGCCTCCTATACTTAACAAACCAGAGAACCAGTAACAGAAAAGAGGACCTCGGGGCGGTTCTCCAGGTTGGGCAATGAACTGACCGTAAGAGAGTTAGAACCGACGGGTGTGAAAAAGCGAAAAGACGGCGTAGCCTTCCGGGTTGACGAGACCCGCGCCGGGGAACCGGCTGGAAGAAAGACACCGGCGATGCGTGGCATAAACCACGCCGAACGCTACAGGTCTCCTCGATACAGCCGCCGAGCAGTAACTGGCAGCTGGAGTACGAAACTTGGATAATCTGGAGCTGGTGCACGCCACGACCAGGATCTCGTCCGGGAACGAGGGATTCGGGGATACTACGGCGCACAGATCTGGCACCAACTGGAACTAATCGTTACAGGGCAAACAGCGCTTGGCTCCGACTCTCTATCCTCGCCCATAACCTGATGCGGAGCTTTCAACCACATTCGACAATGGCGACGCCCAAACTGCGCTCGCCCAAGCGCACCTATAGCTATCGGATCGCGATTATGCAGACGCTGCCTCCTCATCAATCGCGCCGCCCAATTCCAATGCGATGCGCCAATGGGTCAAGCCGGCCGCACTCGATGAGGGGCTGCGCCGCGATGGCTTGCCCAGCAGCGAGCGCTAGGAACTTAAGCGCCTGCGGCGCGAGAACCGCATCCTGCGCGAAGCGCGCGGGATCCTTTCAAAAGCCGCGGCCTGGTGCGACTGCGCCGCCCCGGCGCCGAATCGGCGGTGGGTCGCCGACCTCACCTACCTCCCAACCTGGGCCGGCTTTCTCTATCTCGCCGTGGGGCGCGACGCCGTCAGCCGCAAGATCGTGGGCTGGGCGATGGCAACTCACCTGCGCACCGCACGGGGGCTCAAGGCGCGCGGGCAGCGGCACGCGGTTGAGTCTGCCGCATTTCGAAGACTGGTTGGCGGAGAGGGAGGGATTCGAACCCTCGGTACCGGTTACCCAGTACGCCAGATTAGCAATCTGGTGCCTTCGACCACTCGGCCACCTCTCCGCTCAACGAAATCAAATACTTACGCGGTATTTATCTGGGGAGCAAGCTCGAAAGTGTGCAAAAACTGTCCAGGATTTTTGGCGACCGCCGTCAGACTCTTTGCCAGCCGGTCCACCGAATCGGTCTCCACATTCTTGAACCAGTGCGAGTAGACCTTCAGTCGTGACCGCCGGACCGGAGTGTCCAAGCAGGCTCTGAACCTCGGTCACCGGCGCTCCAGGCATGATCAGCGCCGACGCAAAAGACTGACGCAGCGAGTGCATGTTTACCCTACGCAGCCCGGCGCGGCTGAGCGCCGGTCACAGGCCATAACGCAGCGCTATGCTGGGATGCATCGGTTGGCCGTCGCGCATCCCCGAAGACCAGGTCGTGCTCGCTCTGCGGACATTGAAGCTTCCAGCGTCGGAGCGCTCCGGCGACTTCTATCGGGACCGGCAGCGTACGAACAGCGGCCTTCGTCTTGGGCGGATTGAAGCGCTGACGAACCGGACCCTCGTCCTTCTTCACGCGAGCCCTTCACAGCGAGCGACGAACGAAGATTCGTCCGCGTGAAGATTCCTTGCCGACCTCCGCATCGATCCCTTTGAGTTCGATTTCCGACCATCTCAACGCGAAAAGTTCCCCGCTTCTCATTCCCGTCAGATATGCGATCAGGAACAGCGTCCGGTAATATCCGGGCTCAGCCTTTTCTAGCACCTTGCGGATCTCGTTTGAATCCAAGACCTCCTCGGGTCTGAGTGGCTGAACGCCGTCTCCACGCTGTTCCTTCGTCGCCTCATCCTTGAGTTCAGTTGCGCCCATGAAGGCGCGTTCGGCGTCTGCCGCGCGGTTACCGGTTGCAAGTTTCCGCCGAACCGCCAGCTTGAAGATTGCCGCGGCTGTGGTCAACACGGCGTTCACGGTTTTGGCGTTCAATTTTGCGCGAAGCTCGTCACGCAGCTTTTCGATGAGCGCGACTTCGATCCGATCGACGCGCCGGTCGGCCAATTTCGGATTCAAATGGAGATCGATCTGCGCGCGCGAATTGCCAACCGTTCCCTTGATTTCGATACTGTAATTCGGCGCACTTTCGATAGCGTAAATTGGCCCACCGCCGAATAGCCGCGCATCCTGCTGAGGATGCGGGAGGCGCGGGATGGAGCGAAGAGCGAAGGTGAACTATTCGAGGAGATAGGGCGGGGGTACGAGTTCGGCATCGGAACGATTCAGGGGTAGCCAGCAAGCTGGGGGTGCACCGGCGGATGGTGCGTCAGGCGTTGGCGCGTGCCGAGCCGCCAGCGCGCAAGGGGAGTCGACGTGAGCGGCCGGCGATAGGGCCGGTGCGGCCGTTTATCGACGCCATCCTGGATTAGTTGCTGCTGCGATCCAATTTCTGGTCGAAACAGGATTATCAACGCCAGGTGGACGACCAAGCAGTGCACCAACCGAGGAACTGTCGGGTGGAATGCTGATATCCGGACTCTGTGGAAAGCATGGCGGCCAGCCATCGAAACCTCTCAACCTACAGCTCCAACAGGCCTCGGGTTTTCGGTTTTAGCGTCCGACATATTGGGGGGTCGGAAGCTTTGCCATATCGCCGCCGCTGACAACGTCCCTGGAAGCCCCTAAACTGTCGCCAAGACTTGTTCTGCAGGTCCGTGGCAGAGGCCCGATGTGAGGATGACAGCCGTAAACGATGTCACCAATGCCTTTTTGCTGGTCTACGCGGGGTTGTTCCCGATTGTAAACCCGATCGGTGGCGCGCCGATTTTCCTTGCACTGACACGGCACTGTAGCGAGCAGGAACGCAACGCGCTTGCCCTGCGCGTAACGCGTAACAGTTTCTTCCTACTGCTTGGCTCGATGCTCGTCGGCTCGTACGTGCTCGAGTTCTTCGGTATCACGTTGCCGGTCGTCCGTGTTGCGGGTGGACTCGTCGTGTCCGCGGCTGGCTGGAAACTACTCCAAGCCGGAGATCAGGGGGACGATGAGCGGGCTAACCAAAGACCAGTGAGACCGGTCGACGCGTTTTATCCCCTCACGATGCCGCTCACGGTGGGCCCAGGGTCAATTGCGATAGCCATCACGCTCGGCAGCGTGCGGCCGCGGGTGGCCATGCCCGAGTTGGCGCTACTCGGCGGTGCGGTTGGCGCCGGCCTCATCGCGATCGTCGTCACCATCTACGTATGCTATCGATTCGCGGAGGAAACCGTCGGCATGCTCGGCGAGCAGGGCACCAATGTGTTGGTACGGTTATCGGCTTTCATCCTACTCTGCATCGGAATCGAAATTGTTTGGAGCGGCTACAGCGTCCTCGTCCACGCAGTTGGCTATTCGTGACGCACGTCTTGGTACAGGTTCGAAGCGGCGCTTGCCTCGCCCCCTACCCGGGTTCAGCTTGGATGGATATCGGAGACGCGCATGTCACTTCATAAAAAACATGACCTCGGCGGGAAGGTGTTGGACGTCATCTATGCCTCCAGCGACTTTTCGCCGTCCGTTCCCAAATACAAAATTCCCCGCAACGACCGTCCAGCGCGAGCCGCCTACGCACTTATCCACGACGAACTGCTGCTCGATGGCAACGCCCGGCAGAACCTCGCGACCTTCTGTACTACCTGGATTGAACCTGAAGTGCAGACGCTCATGGCGGAGTGCATCGACAAGAATATGTGCGACAAGGATGAATATCCGCAAACCGCCGAAATCGAGGCTCGTTGCGTTCATATCCTGGCCGATCTTTGGAATTCGCCCGCCGCGTCGAACACCACCGGATGTTCCACCACCGGCTCCAGCGAAGCGGCGATGCTCGGCGGTCTGGCGGCGAAACGGCGCTGGCAGGCCAGGATGCGGGCTCAAGGGAAACCTGCCGAAAGGCCAAATCTGGTTTGTGGACCGGTGCAAGTCTGCTGGCACAAGTTCGGTCGTTACTTCGATGTCGAGGTCCGCGAGGTTCCGGTCGAAGGCGACCGTTTTCTGATGGGCCCGGAACAGGCGCTGGCTCGTTGTGATGAGAATACTATCATTGTCGTCCCCACGCTCGGCGTGACCATGTGTTGCCAATACGAGCCGGTGCAGGCTATCGCCGAAGCTCTGAATAGGCTTGAGACGAACACCGGACTCGACATCCCAATTCATGTGGACGCGGCCAGCGGAGGCTTCCTTGCGCCGTTTTGCGATCCTGACCTCGTCTGGGATTTCCGGCTGCCGAGAGTCAAGTCAATCAACACTTCGGGCCACAAGTTTGGCCTGGCGCCCCTTGGGGTCGGATGGGTGATATGGCGCGACCATGCGGACCTGCCGGAAGAGTTAGTTTTTCACGTCAACTACCTGGGCGGCGACATGCCGACCTTCGCGTTGAACTTTTCGCGTCCGGCCGGTCAAATTGTCTGCCAATACTACAATTTTCTCCGACTGGGTTTCGAAGGCTACCGGCAAATCCAGAACGACTGTTACCACACGGCCCGCCACCTCGCTGCGGAAATCGGCAAGATGGGACCATTCCGGGTTATTCACGACGGAACTGGGGGGCTGCCTGCGGTCTGCTGGACGCTCCTCGACGGGACGGATTACGGCTTCACCCTCTACGATCTTTCCGATCGGCTCCGTGCACGTGGATGGCAGGTGCCGGCCTACTCAATGCCATCAAACCGAGAGGACCTAGTAATCCAGCGGGTTCTGGTTCGTTATGGGGTTAGCCGTGATCTGGCGGACCTTTTACTGGAAGATATTCGCCGTTCGCTGAAGCGTCTCGAAACGCACCCCGTCTCGCGGCCGCTCACCGAAACCGAGGCGGGTGGCTACAATCACAGCTGAGGTTGGCGTTCAGAGCAGACCCAGTGTCCAAATCGATGGAAACTTTAGGTGACGACGGGCACTTTCACAATCGATTGGGTCGGTATACCGCTCGGCGCGGAACAGGAGTTCGATGGCACCAAGATACCGTGGTGTGCGGAATTTGCATCTCGTTGGAGCGCGGAGGTAGGTTTGGCGGGGGCGATCGCGCAGTTCGATCACCGAGCGCGCCAGCGAAGATCGGTGTGCTTGCGTGACCCTGCGCGGGCACGGCGCGACCGCGTCGGAAGGCGCTACGGGTGCCGCACAATATTAGCCGCGGGAATGACTGGAGTGAGAATGCGGCGACGGGCGATCGCGCTAAGGCCGCGGGCCAACGCGAAAACGCGCCGCGCGGTCAGGTGCGGCGCGGCGCGTGATGGAAACGGCGGAGAATGATGACGTGGGAGGCGGGCGAGTTTCCCTGGCCTGGAGTCGAAGCGCGGAAACTCAGGTGGATCGGATGTTACTCGTGGTCGTTGGGCCGGGCGGCGTGGCCGCGCTCCTGCTTCCTGCCGCCGCGGCCGGCTTCGCCAGCGGATGGAGGATCGGCTCGTCGCGACCGGGCGCGCTCAGGCCGAACTTGTCGAGGATCGCCCGCTGCGTGACGGGAAGGCCGCGATCGATGAACGCCCCGAGCGCGCTCGCGAGTTGCTCGAGCCCCTGCTGGTCCTCGAAGGCGAACTTGATCTTGGGATAGCGGACGCGCGCGCCGCGATTGAGGTCGACCAGCGGCTTGATCAGATCGCGGTTCAGCGTCGCCGCCAGCCGCCGCGCGTCATCGGTCGCGATATCGCGCCGTACCACGTCGTGCACTTCGGCCGCGGCGCGGGACCCCGCGCCATTCGGCAGGGCGGTGGTCAGCTCCTGGCCGAGAATCGCAATAGTCAGTCGACGATCGAGATATTCGAGTGCGTCGCGATAGAGCCGAGACGAATCGCCGGTCTGCGCGACTTTCTCGAACTCGATGGTCATCGAATCGGGAATGATCGCGGCCGCGTCCGTGCCGATATTGGCGACCGCTTGCAGCAGCAGTGACTTGTCCTGCTCGGTCGCGCCGGCGCCATACTTGCCCAGCCGGAGCGGTTGCCCGAAAACCTCGCAAAAAGTCGCGAAGTCCTTGAGAATATAGTTGCGGAACAGATAGTTCCACATCGCCACCCGGGCGAGTCCGCCGCGAATCGGCAGGCCCGCCTTGGCCTTCGTTATATGCGTGATGAACTTGAAGGGGGCGAGGGGTTCGGTAGCGGGCTGCAAGCCGATCGCGTGGCTCGCGCCGCCGTCACTGACTATGCGCAGGTTGAGTGGATTGAGCAGCGGCTGGCCCTGACCAAACGGCGTATCCTGCGCGTCGCGCTGGATGTCGCGGACCAGCAACTGCTCGCCGGAGATCCAGTCGAACATGAACCAGCGCGGATCGCGCCACTTGAGCGCTGTCGGGATCCATTGCGGGCGCCCGGTCTTGAAGTTGCGGCCGGTGATATCCCAGATGATCTCAGTGGCCGAAAAGCCCTTCCCGAGCGCGTCGAGCATCTCGAAAATGGCGTCGTGCAGGTCGATACCGCCGTCCAGCAACACCTCCTCGACGAACTCGGCGTCGGCGATATCGGCGGGCGCCACGGAAGCCGGTGTGATGGCGAGCTCGAGCTGCGACACCGCCATCTTGCGCGTATGGAGGACGCCCTGGTAAAGCTCGTCCTTCTCTTCCATCCGCTCGGCGAGTTCGAGATAAAGCCAGGGGTCGCCGAACTCGGCCTGCCGCAGGACGCCGATGATCTTTTGCGGCGTGAGGCCGATCGACGAGTCGATAATCGAGTAGATATTGCGGATACCGGCGAGGGTCGGCGCCGCCTGCTCCTCGCGCAACATCTCATACTGAATGGGCCGGCCGTAGGAATCGAGCAATGCCATGTGGTTCAGGCTCCAAGGGAGAGGGCGGGGCCGGCGCCGCTCAGGAGCAGCGCGAGCAGTGTCGCGGCTCGGAAGGCGGAGCGCGAAGCGCGAGCATGGGGTGCGGGCGAGTCCGCGAAGCCGCGGCGTAAAATAAAGATGCCGATAATTGCGTGGTTCGCCCTGCTGCTTTGCATAGTCAAAACCCGATCGCCATCCAGGTGAAGCCGGCGGTGACGCCATTGCCGTTGAACAGGTTCACGAAGAAATTGCCGGAGGTGAGGCCGAGGCTCACAATCCCGGCGCCAAGGTCCGCGGTGACCGTGACTCCGCCATTGGTGTAATTCATCGTCGCGCCCGCCCAGTAGCAGGCGTTGGGGAAGGGGATTGGCCAGGTGACCGTGTAGGACGGGAAGACCCCGGCGACCTTGCCGCCGTCGTCGCCGGTGACGCCGCCGGGCGGATAGTAAGCTCCCCACTGCACGATATACTGGATAAGGCCGCGGGAGACGTCAGCGACCGGGATTTTGGCATAGCCGTTGGGGCCCATCAGGCCGGTGAACAGCGCCTCGAAGTTCGCGATAGCGGCGATATTCGCCTCGTCGGTAAGTTGATGATTGTGAATCAGCTCGATCTTGTTGAGCAGGAGCTGATGGGGCTGATTGTCGACGCCGAGGCCGCCGAAGCTGGCGCCGGTCGCCGCGCCCTCCACCTGGTCGGTCTGCGGGATTTGATAGACGTCGCCGTCGGTCCAGACGTAACCGGGCGCGGCGGTCAAGTAGACAGTGCCAGTCGGATTAGCCATCAATTAACTCCGTAAAAGGATGCGGGCGACATGATTTACTTGTGACGCGGCTCGCCGGCTCAATTGAGTGCCGCGTCCCCGCCTGGCTAGCGCCTCCGCATCCGATAGAGTGTTGTCCGGCTGAGTCCGAGATGGAGCGCGGCCGCCTTCACACTTGGCGCGTTCGCAATCGTGTCGGCGATGATACGCCGTTTCGTTTCGGCCAGGGTCGCGCCGGACAAGTACTGGTCGAAAGCGGGATCCGCGCGGCGCATCCGCCACCACGCGGCGAGTAATTGGCCGCCCTGCGGATGGGCCATCAGGGATTCGAGCAGTTCGCAGCGTTGACAGCGAGGCATCGGCTACCACTGGTCCCAGCGTTTCCTTTCTTTTTCGTCAGCGGGGGGCCTTCTACGGGCGAAGAATTCCCCGACGGTATTCTTTCGCCGCGCTTTGCGGGCTCGGCCGCCGACCGGTTGCGCTCGGCATGCCGAGCAATTACATGCTGATCGTCCAGGTTCCCGAATAGTTGGCCCCGCCGGCATAGGGAAACGCCGGCACGACGACGTGGGCAATCATCGGGCGTGGCGCGGTATGCAGGGCGACGAGTGTCCAGGTGACGGTGTTGTCCGTGGTCGTGCCACCCATCGCGGTCGCCCAGCTCGGCGCGGCGGCGCCGGAGGTCCCCGCCGTGGTGCAGCGCTGCGTATTACCGTTCGAGTCGATTAGCAGATTGCCGACCGCGTAGGCGTGCAAGCTGGCCCAGGCCCCAAAGGTGCCGCCCACCAGCACAGGCAATACCACCCCGGCGCTGTTCGCGAAAAGCCCGAGCTCCTGAATCGTAAGAGGATTTGCCGCGTAGTCAGTAGTCGCGAGCGCGTAATTGAATAGTACACTCCCCGCGGCGACAGTGCCAGAGGGTCCGATCGTATGCGTACCAATCGCGTTGTAGTATTTCGGCGCTGTCGTCAGGTCGGTATCAGTAACGGCCGGCGGTGTATTGCCCGAGCCGAAGCCCACCGCGGCGGCAACGTAGCCGGCCGTGCCCGCCGCAAGCAGGTTCGCGAGCACCGGAAGTCCGGCATTGACGTAGAGGTTATCGAGCTCGAACACTAGCGAAGCTTGTCCGCGCGCGGAGCGAGCAGGCGTGTCCTTTCTTTGGTCGCGCGTCGCAGACTCCGCCGCCCCCTGGAGCTGCGTTAAGAGTTTCGAGTCGGGCTCCGCATGTTCCCAAAGTCTGACCAGGCCTCTCGGCCGCCGCAAAATGTCGTGGGTGATTGTAATCATAAGACTCCGAGTAAGAGGGCGAGCCGCGCCCCCTTCAGCATCTTTATTTGAACCGCGGCTTCCGGCGGCGGCCGCGTCCGCGAGGCGCGGCCAGGGACAAGACTCGCCCGCACCCCATGCTCGCTGGCGCTCCACTAACCATTGGCTGAAACTGGCACCCCATTCACGACCACACCGGAATCGGCGACCGCCGGTTCGTTGACGCCGTAGGTGGTGCCGTCGTGGTAATAGCGGTCATTGTGCAGCGGCACGACCGTCTTCGCGTCGAGAATCGGGCCGAAGCTCGCGGCGATGAAATCGCTCGGTGCGGGGTGCAACGGGTCGAACTGCTTGAAGATGCTGACCAGCGCGTCGCCAGGCGCGGGGGCCAGCGAGTCAGCAAGGGGCGGGGCGATGAGCTGCACCGAGTCAAGCCAGCTCCGGGCGTTCTTCCAGAAATTCGCCGCCCCGGTAATCTGGGTAATCTGCTGCGCTGTGACGGTCTGCCCCGGCGCGAGTGGTATCACCACTCGAAAGACCGCCCAGCCCTGAATCACCGGCCAGTTCGTGCCGCCCCAGCTGTTTTGCCCCTCCTGCAATATCGCATTCGTGAAACCCAATTGGCTCAGCGCGCTCAAGATCGCCGCGGGCGTCCCGCGCATCTGATGGAGCGGGACGGAGCTCGCGATCAGTGCGCGGTAGGTATCGAAGTCACTAACACTGGTAGCGTCATTCTGCTGCGAACTTAGAGTGTCGATGTCGGTCAGCAGGTCGATACTCGTGCTCGTGTCCCATGCCTCCCCGGCGGCGATACCGGTCGCCCATGAAGGATCAAGGACGTCCCACTGCCAGACCATCGCGAGCACCGCCGAATCGGGCAGGTCGGCGATCCGATAAACGAGGATGGGGGTCAGGTCGAGCGCCTTCATCCGCTGGTCGACGATGGCGAGAATCGCCTGGCCCCGCGTATCATTGATCGATGGTGCGAGTATGTCCATCTTTTCCTATACCTCTCCTTGTCCAGGGAGAGAGCCTGTCCTGAGCCCGCCGAAGGATCGCGCGAGCGTCGCGAGCGCGGGTGAGGGCATTTCCGAATTCCGGGATTCCGGTCCTCGGCCGCGCCTCGCGGACTCGGCCGCCCCCTAGCGCGCCAGACAAGGCCGACGCGCGGGAATGACAGCAAGTGGCTTGGTAGACGCGGCCATCAGCTATGCTCCGTGCCTTGCACGACACTCAGGGTGATCGCCTTGCAGTTCGCCCATTGGCCGGCGATTAACTGCGTATAGACCGGCGAGCTTAAGGCGACCTCGTAAACGCCCGCGACCCCCTGGAGCGCTTCGATAATCTGACTCGGGACGATATCCCGCTGGATGCGCGAGGCCAGCGCCAGCGCGAAATTCGTGGCCGCGTTGTTAACGGCGGTGGTCGTCGACGATGGATCGGCGTCGGAATAAAGCGTCACCGTGCCGCTGATCGAGTAGTCAACTTCGGTGACGGGGAGCACGCTGACGGTGTCGGTCAGCGGCCGCACGGAGTTGCTATTGACGATCGCGAGCACTTTGGCCAGCAGCGCGGAACCCGCCACCCCCGCGTCGTTCGGCGCGACGGCCGGCTGAACTGTGATAGGGCCGGTCAGAATATAGACATAGACCGCCCCCGGCGACGGCGACACGACCGACACGTCAACTATCGACGGATCGGCCCCGAGCGCAAAGAAGCGGTAGGCGCCGGCTGGACCCGCCACGCTGAACTGATTGGGCGCCGCCTGAATGCGCGCGCGCAGATGGGCGTCGGTCTCGTTGGCGGCGCCGCCGCTGGTGACCGCGGTGTTGGTGACGGCCGTGATCAGCGAACTCGGGGTGAGCTGCACGCTGACCTGCCCGAAGGCATAGCCATTGGCGCCCGCGCCCGGCGTGGTGCAGGCCGCCGCAACGACGCCGGTGGTCGCGCCAGCCGGAATAGTCAATGCGGCCGAAGTGCTGAAACTGTACGCGCCGTCCTGAGTGCCGACCAGCGTGCCGGCCGGTAGCGTCAGGGCGATGGGCAAGGCCGCCGTGAGGGTGAACTGCAGCGTCGTCACCGCCCCTTGCGCAGGGAGCCGTGTCACCCCGAGCAGGGCCCCGAGGTAATCGAGATTGGGGTAGACCGCATAAGCGAGCAGGTTCTGGAGGGCGGCGTACTGAATCGCGTTGCGCACCAGCGACTCACGATAGGCGGAGAGATTAACGTAGAGCCGCTCGACCTGGGCCGGATAGAGCGTGCGGCCGGTCGCCGCCTCGTAGGCGGTAATCATGTCGTTGACGATCGCGGTCGGATCGAGACCGTCGGCATCGTTGACGAAGTCGGGCACCGGCAACGAGATTACGCCGGTGGGGAGCGAGACGACCTCGAGCACGGCCACGCAGGTCCAGCCACCGGGCACGGCGCTGCCATTGACCACCGCGGTGCCGTCCTGAGTAAAAGCGCTCAGCGCCGAGCCCCAGGTCGAAGGCGGGAGAGCGCCAGTGGTGCCGGACGCACCGAGCCACTCCTGCACGTTCCCGTTGGGATCGACGATTACCGCGCCTGTGCTCACCGCGGTGTTTGGGTTCCATGCGGGGTTAGGCACTATTGACCCTCACCCGGCCGAAGACGGCCTACCTCTCCCTGGCCAGGGAGAGGCGCTGGACAAGAGCGGTCGCTTCTTAACACCTCTCCCTGACCAGGGCGAGGGAAAACGAGTCTACAAGCGCGGGTGAGGGTTGACTGCATATTAATTCGCTAATGAAGGCGTAATCGTGACGACTACGGTGTTCTGCTGCAGGAGCGTCGGCCTTAAATTGATACCGAGCTTCAGATGCCAGGTCACGCTCACGATCAGGTTGCCCGGCACATTACTATTCGTGCCATTCGATGCGAGTGTCGCGGTCACCGCAATAACGTTGATACGCGGTTCCCAGATAGTCAGTGACTCGGTCACTTCGCGCACAATATGCGGTACTGCGAGGGTGAGCGGCGCGTCGATAAAATGCCAGATGTCGCAACCGAAGGTAGGCCGTAGGTAATCGGAACCCTTCGGCGTCGTCAGGATAATATTGATGCACTGATTAACGTCGTCGAAGCCCTGCACCACCGCGCCGACCCCGGTCGCGAGTTCCTCCTGTGCGGCCGTGCTATCGAGCATCAGCGACCAGTCGGCTGAAGTGATGTCGGCAAACGTCACAAACTCGACGCCGAGCACATTGGTGTTGGGCAGGGCCGGGCCAATCGGCATCGAGGATCCAGCATCCGCGAGGAATAGGAGCGGCATTACTCAACGCGCCTCCCCTCTGTCATTCCCGCGCGTGGCTGCCGCGCGAAGGAATCCCGAGCCTTGTCCGGATCCGGGATTCCTGTCCTCGGCCGCGCCTCGCGGACTCGGCCGTTACCTGGCGTGCCAGGCAAAGACAGACGCGCGGGACTGACAGAAAAAAGGTTCATATGGCGCATACCCAGACACTGACGTTGCCGTTGACGCCCGACTGCCCGATGACGCGGATATTGCACTGAAGCGCCCCGTTGACCGGCAGGTCGAACATTTCGCCATGGAAGAAACCGGCGGCGGTCGGCGCCGTACCATCGTTGGTCGGGGCGGGCCGAAAGATTGTCGAATAAAAGCGGTTGCCGGCGAAGTCGAGCAGGATCACGCGCAGCTCGGCCTGCACGCCGACTACTGAGTACTCCGTCTTGACCACGATCTTCGACTTGCCTTCGCAACTGATCGGTGTGGTGTTTTCGTAGGTCGTGCCGAGGGCCTGACTGTTGACGAGCAACGTGAAGGGATTCCCGGCGCTGTTGAGTTGATCAGTGTCGTGGGCGACCCGCTCGATGTTTTCGTTCGAACCGCCCGAGGCCGTCTTGCTGATCACGCCGACCGGGGGCCCGCTGGCGTTCTGAATTGCTACTTGTGAGTTGCTCATCCCTGCGCACCCCGGTCGGCCTTTTTATTCTTCGAATTGTTCATGCTGTTTGCACGTTTTTGTGTCCCGCGAGCGGGTCCGCGAGATTACCCACTCTGCGTCTTGGTGCTCCCGCTGGTGATGTGTCCGGTCCCGGCCGGGCAAACCGTGGTATCGCCGACCCGAGCGACCGCCGGACCGCCGCCAGCAAGTATGATCGCGCTCCCGGTGATATTCACGTGGCCACCGCCCGTGATGTTGACCTTGCCGGCGGCGGTTACGGTAACGTCGCCGCTCGCGTCGATCGCGACTGTGGCTCCGCTGGCCGAAATACTTAGACTGCCACTCGCGGGTAGTGCGATCGTCAGGGCATGGGCGGCGCGATCATAGTCGAAGGTCGCGCTGTCCTGAGTGGTCAGGTGGAACGACTTGCTGAGCGAATTGACCGGCGGGGTGTCGACCGTTGAGTAGAGCGCGCCGAGGACCGCGCCATCCTCGTCATACTCATCCATCAGGCAGACTACCTGTTCGCCCAGATCGGGAATCCAGTAGGCCTTGTCGTTCTGCGTGTGCGGCACGACTGTGCCGAGCCACCATGACTGCATCTGGTGGCGATCCGGAAAGGTCACTCGCACCTGCGCGGTCGCCGGATTTTGTGCCGAAACTATACCAACGCGAAACGCCGACATATGACCTAACCTCTCACTCCGTCGCTGAAAAGTAACAAGAACCGATACTTAATCGTGCCCCCCTTCCTTCCTAGGGAAGGGGGACAGGGGGTTAGGTCTCTTAGTCTGCCGCCTGGACATCGAAGATGACCTCGGTGGAATAGACTGTAACGTTGCCCGGGAAAGTCACGGCGACCATCGCCCAGAAACGCCCGGCGAAGAAATCGTCAGCGAGAACCGAGTATTCCCATTCGTTGGTGACGGCGTTGAAGACCATCGTGCGGGCGTTCTCGAGATTGCCGTTCTGGTCGCGCACCATCAGCGCCGCCGTGCAGCCGGTGAAATTATTCGCGGTGCTGTCGGACTGCGGCAGCGGGAAGCCTAGAACTTTGCCGACGTCGGCGGTCGTGAATGCGTAGTACGTGTTAAGCGGCATAGAGTTCGCTAGCCCAGCGTTGCGCCAAAGATGATTGGCGGGTTTAAAGTCGCATTGAATACCGCCGTCGAATCGAGGGTCGCGGCGGGAAAGATAAGCGAGAGATCGAGCGTCGCGGCGAAGCGGAAGCTGGGCGCGGAAGGTATGATAAGGCCGGAGTCCTCGGCAACCTGACGAACCCAGCGTCGGAATCGGTGCCATCGTCGTAGCGGCGGGCTGAAGGCCTCCTCCGCCAGGACCGGAGCGTGCCGTTCGGCGCCGGGCGCGAGGGAGGCCGGAACGCGGAGTCGAGTGAGCCTGGCACGGCGCCGCGGTGCATCGTCGTCGACGATGGTCCGTGAATCGTCAACGGACTGAGTACGTGCGCGGAAGGCACGGAGACGCGAAACCCGTGCTACCGTCCTTTCGTCCGGTGGGGGCGTTACCAGCGACTGCTGTTCGTCGCCGCCCCGGCTCTGCCTGAAGCGCGGCAGGTACTTGACGGCGGGCCGCCCGATATCCTCGTCGATAATTGGCGCAGCGAAGGCGGTCTCCTCGAACATCGGCCGCGGCCGCGCGGCGCGATTCCAAGCGCGCATCAGGAGGCCGGTTCCTGGCCCGGCGATCTGACCCGCGATTTGCGCGTCATCACCAACCGCTGGCAGATGCTGCTCGTCGAGTCCAGGATTACGCCAAAGCGCCGCACGATTCAGTTGACGCATCAGCGCACTCGTGCCGAAGCCCCCGGCCTGGCCGGCGATCGGCGCGTCGTCGAGGGCCGGCGCGACGTAAACCTGTTCGTCCTGGCCGGTCGCCAGTAGCGACATCCTGCTAAATGGTAATATCCTGCTACGGCCGGGCGCCTTCGAAATCACGCTCCCACCGTCGGAATCGAGCTGGAAGAGCGTGAGCGTGATCC
This sequence comes from Binataceae bacterium (SeqCode), assembly GCA_052145175.1. Lineage (GTDB taxonomy): Bacteria > Desulfobacterota > Binatia > Binatales > Binataceae > JAJPHI01. The sequence goes on from JBKQPD010000207.1 coordinate 26,505, forward strand.
CGTCATTGGCCGCCGCACCGGAAATAGTCATGGCGGAGGTGCTCGTCGAGCCCGACGCGCTCAGCTGTTTGTCGGCGATCCCCGAGCTGCTCGCGCCGACCCACAAGGTCAGGCCGTTACCGCCCGAGCTCGCCACCGTGAACGTGCCGGTCGGCGTAACTCCAGCAATCATCACGAGCATATCGGCGAGTCCGGTCGCGGTGACCGCCGGCGCTGTGCAGGTGGTCGACGAGGCGTTGTGCTGATTATTGTTGACGTCGAAACCCTGCGTGCCCGTGTAAGCGAAACCGCCGATCACCATCGTCGCCGAACCCTGCGCCGTGATCGTGACGTTCGCGCCGAGGTCGGCGGCAGTGAGTATTTTGTAATAGGCGATACAGCTCGGCGCAGTGGCAGTCTGCGTGCTGTTCGGCACGACGGTCCAGCCGCTCGGGGTCGTGCCCCACGAGCCGGTCAGCGACGAGAATGCATAGATAACGCCCAGCGCCCCGACGGCCGCACCGGACGGGATCGTGACCGTTGTCGTCGTCGACGCGGTGACCCGATTCTGATACGGCGTGCCTGATCGCGCGATACTCACAGGAACCTAACCCCTAACCCCCCCTAAAAAGGAAGAGGCAAAGAAAAAGAAGTCTATCCAACCCTGCCCGCCCCCCTTCCTTCTCAGGGAAGGGGGGCAGGGGGGTTAGGTCTATTCCAGATGCTCGGTCGTCAGATCGAACGGTACTGAGGTTCCGTTCATGATCGACACGAAATCGATATTGCCGTTGGCCCCGCCGCCGGCCTGCAAAACCCACGTGTCGTTCATTTCCGCCGCGCCAAAGAAGAGTTGCGCGCCGGTCTGCGACAGGCCGTAGCTGCCTTGCTGAGTAGCGGTGGCGCCAACCGTGGGCAGTGTGAAGGCGGTGGTGACGGCGGCCTGGGACCCGGGGTCCTTGGGCGCCGGCGTGATCGCGGTGCCGGAGGTCGACGGGGTCGAGTACCGGCGCAACCGCAGTGTACCACCACCGATGGTCGCGTTACGCGCCGACACAACGAGCTGCGCCAGCATACACTGCAGGGTCGAGCCCGTGAGGAACCGCATATGGTCGGTTTCGGTCGCGGCCGACCCGTTCGACGTCGCGCCCTGATAGTTGGTGGTGTAGTACATCATGGGTTTTACGTGCCCTCTCTTTACTGATTTGGTTCCCCCTTCATTTTCAGCGAAGGGGGACAGGGGGTTAGGTCTAGATTACTTTGCCCAGCGCCTCGTCGACCGTCGCGCCGGTGACCGGTTCGCCGTCGCGCGGAGCGACTCGATAATGCACTTCCGCGACGTTCGCCTCGACGACCTGGTTATTCACGATCGTGCGGGTCACGAGCGCGACCCCCTTTTCGTCGTGCTTGACGCCGGCTACTTTGGCGATGCGAATTTCGCCATATTTCTCGACCATCTGCGCAATAGTCATGTGGATAAACCCTCACCCGCGTTCGCGATGCTCACGCGTCCTCTCCCTAGTCAGGGAGAGGGGTTCAGGCCGAGCGCTTCACGCCCAGCAGTTTCTCTTCTGCCTCGGTCATCATTGGGAGCGGCGGGCGCGCCCCCATCCGCTTTTCGCACTGCGCGCAAAAATAGATCAGCCCGCCCGCCAGCTCGCGCGGGACGGAGCTCAACGCCGTGCAAGTCTCGCCCGCACACTTGATCGAGACGTTCGGCGGCTCCGGCAAGGGTAGTCCGCCATGCGCTCGAAAACAGCTCATGCAGAGCTGCGTCGCCGGCGTGCCGACGGCGACGTAGCCGATTCTCCGAGTGCACGAGGCACAAAAGAGCGGCTCGGCCCAACCGGCGGAAGTCATGAAGGCCTTGCGCTCGCCCTCGCGCAACGTACTCGCGAGGTCGGGCAATTTATCGAGATCAGACCAGGGTTCGAGTAAGACCATAATAATCAGTCCAAGCCGGAGGCGCGGCAGCAGGGGGCGGCGGAGTCTGCGACACGCGGCCAAAATAAAGATGCCGCGCTATTCATAGCTCGCGGTGCCACTTTCATTTCAGTGATTCGGCACACAGCTCGCGATCATGTCATTGACCGCGGTCGTGTAGGCCGTCGTTGGCGTTGCGCCGTTGGTGGTCCACCACGCCTCGCCATCGGAGACACTACCGCTATAGCAAGAGGTCGTTGGGCCGCCGCCGCCCATCACCGTCAGTTGATTCAGCCAGAACATCGCCTGGGCCGGCTCTTCATCAGACTGGTAGGCCTGATAGGTATGCACGCTGGTCTGTGGAAACGTGAAGGTCGCTCCCGCGGGGTTATCCAGGCTCGATTCAATCTCCACCGCGGCGTCACCCTGATAAAACGGCCCGGCGCCGCTATTGGCCTGACAGGTGCCGGTACCAAGCCAGGTGGCGGGATAGTTAGTGCCCCCCGCGGGCATCTTGTAGGAAAAGCTGTCGCCCGTGCAGATCGTGTTGCTGCAGCCCGAGGTGCAGGTACAGCCCTTGTAGAAATCTCCGCACACTGGAGTCGTCGAGCCCAAAAAGAAATCGACGTACTGGTAGGCGCCATAGTAGGTCAAGGCCCCCGCGCCAAAACAGCCACCCTCGCTATGCGCCATCACGCAGAAGCCCTTGTTCAGATTATCCAGATGCACGTGGTCGTACGCCCAGCGAATCAAGGTCGCCCCGCGGCACCAAGCCGCCCGCATATTATTCGGATATGCGCCGGACGCGCTTGCCGTGCCGGGGTCGGTCGACCACGTCGCCTGCACCGTGTTGAAGCCGGGCGACGCGGCCGGCGAGGCTAGGCCCAAAAATGAGTTGGCAAATTGATCGGCGCTGCCCGCGCCCGTTTCCGCGCCGAAATAGGCCCCGATCGGTTTGCCACCGATTAGTACAATCGTGCCCGCTGGGCTCCCCGCCGGCGTCGCCACGGCAATCTGTCCGCTAATCAGATCGGTGTTCGGACAGGTCTCGGTCATGCTGTAGCAAGTCGCGCCCGTGGCGGCATTCGTCGCGCACGCCGTCGGCGTCGCCGAGATACTGCCCAGCGGCAGATACTGTGGCTGCACGGCCTGGCCACTACTGCGCGTCGCGTGGAGGGCTCCGGCCAGCCAGCCGACTACTACGGCGATTACCCAGAACCGTTTCATAGTAGTTGTGCTCACTGCAGATGCTCCTGTGCCGCCAGATTGAAGGTGAAGGTGCTCTCGCCATGGACCGTGGCGGGCGCGACCGCCTCGATTGCGCCGCCCGCGACGCAAGCCACGCAGGTGCCCGACGCGCACGACCCGGAACCCGTCAGGGTCGAGGTTGCGCCGGTCGCGCAGCCGGTTGGCAAAGTGGCGGTGGCGAGTGTGCTGAAGGTCGCACCGCTCGGGCCCGTGCCTTTGATCGTATAGGTGTCGGCGCTGCTCGGCGCCGTGACGCACCAGGCGTTGGAACTGACATTGAGGGGCGGAGCGCCGCCGCCGGTCAGATTCGCGGGAAAGTCAATCTCGCGATTACAGGTAAAGAGCGCGACCATCGCGTTGGCCGCGGGCGTGCCGGTCACTGGCAGCGGTACATCGATGGCAAAGACTGTGTACACATTTGCCCAGACCGCTGGGCCGGTACCGGGAAGGGTCGGTATGACGCCCGCCGCGCCTGCGGCGGGTGATGGTATAGGGGTCGGAACCGGCGTGCCCTGAATTTTGCACAGCACCGGATTAGCCGTCGTGCCACAGAGATCACCGGCCGGCGGGTTGACTCCCCCTGCCGCGCCGCCCCAGCCGGTTGGCGCCGCGAAGGCGCGTGCAGTAAGCGCCAGGGCGAGCAGCAAGCAGAGCACTCTGAAGGCGGAGCGCGGAGCGCGAGCATGGGGTGCGGCGGAGTCTGCGACGCGCGGCCATAAAATAAAGATGCTGGTGATCGCGCGGATCGCCTTGCCACTAAGCCCGCGCATGACTTATTGCTCCTCCCAGGTGTAGCAGTTGATCGCCGAAGCGCCCTGCGCCTCGGCGTCGATCCGCTGATGGATCGCATCGAGCCCGCGCAGGGGGAAGTCGGTTGAATTGACGATCGTGTTTGCCGGGATCGGAAAGCCCACGCTCTGCGAAGGCGCCGGCGATGCGGGATCGTTCGCCGAATCCCCGGGCATCATCAGCGCCGCGATCGCGCCCGCCGTCCCCGCACAGTAGACCGACCACGCGTAGCGCGTCGTATTGGCGTTGAGCAGCTTGGTCGCTGCGGTGTTCGAGATACTCACCGCGGTTCCGGCCGCCCCGGAGGTCGCCGCGTTGATCGTACTGCCGGCATACGCATTCGCGGTGAACATGAGCGCCGTCATTACGCACAGCACGCCGGCGGAAGCGCGCCGCGCGCCAGAGCGCATACGAGAGTCTGCGCGGTGGGACAAGAATCCTAGTGATGCTTGGATTTCCGGACAACGGTGCTGACGATCGTGCTTGTGCATATACATCCCTATTCAGCTCGAATCTTCCTCAGGAGAGCTTGCGGCCCTCAGCTTCGGTGGTGTAGCCAGTTGAACGCTCCAGCCGATGACGGGCGGCGGTGATCAAATAAGTCCCGTCGTTTTCTCCAAAGCCCTGCAGTGTTACGTTGTTACCTGCTACGAGCGTGGTGGTGCCCGGCATCGTTAGGCGCATCGTGGCCTGCAGCATGTTGTAGCGATGGAGTACGGCGGCGGCGCGGGCCAATGCGTCGCTTGGACTTTCTGAGCGTTCCGCGAGGTTCAGGGTGTCCCCTGTCAACACAGTCGCGTCAGTCACCGTCTGGCTGATCAGAGTTTTGGTCAGGGGATTCTGATAGGAGACCTGGGCCGCCTGATAGATCTGGTTGGTTTTGCCCTTGAACGCGAAACTGATGAGGTCGGTCCGCTGCAGTGCGAGAACAGCGGGCACGCCCTCGAGCGCGGTACGCGGGTAAAAGATCAACTGGGTACCGCGCACTGAGAAATCATAGTTGTAGGCGTTGGCCAGACGGCGGAGAAACTGCAAGTCAGTTTCCTGGCGCTGGGTCACCCGGCTGAGTACCAGGCTGCTCGCGGCGGTCGCATCGATCACGATGAAGCCGTGCCGGGCCGCGACCGTCGCAGCGATCTGAGCGAGCGTCTGACCCTCGAAACGCGCGGAGGTTGAGGTGCGCAGCGCGGGCGTGATTCCCGCCGCAATACAGCGCAGGTGGACCGCGTCAGGCGGTCCCTCTAATTCGATTTCGTCGACCTGAAAGGAACCGCAAGGCAGCATCGGTTCGCTCGCGTAGCCGATTTGCAGCGTCACCGCATCGCCATAGGCCGGGAACCAGGGTCCTTGCCAGCGCCCGTCACGGTCTTCCAGGGTTACCTGGACCTCGTCCGCGAGATGCTGCTCGTGGCTTTCATAGACGATCGTTTCGACCATCGAGGTGACGTCGGCGGTGATGTTCACGCCGGCGTAGGTTAGAATCCACGCGGGTGTTCTGACTGGGTATGACAGAGCGGCGGACACGTTAGTCTCGTTTCAACTCCCACAAAGTTGCGTACAGGGTGGTTGCGGCCAATGCGTTCATCCTGAAATGGTCTGCCACGGCGGCAGATCGGCCTGGGGTACAGTCGCGGAGGTCGGGGAAGACAGCAGTGGTATTCCGATAGTGAGTCCAGCCTCAAACAGCGGTTCGATGGGAATCGACGGATTCGCCATCACGATCGGGCCATACAAGGTGGGGTCACCGTAGTAGTGCCATGCCAGTTGGTCCCACCGCTCGCCGACGACCGTAAGATGCGGAATATACAGCGAGCCGAGGTTTGGTATTCCTGCGGCCATTAGATATCCTCACCGGGCTTCTTGTTCATGGCGCCGCTCTGACCGCGGTGGTCGCGGGCACCGCCGTATAATTGAGATTCCCCGGGCTCGCCGCGGCGGAGGTCGAGGGATTACTGACTCCAGCGGATATTCCCGGGCTAGCGTATGCCGGGGGCGAATAGGTATTGGCGGGTAGCGCGCCGAGCGTCAGAAGGGCGGCGGTAGGTAACAGGTTGTTCGCTCCGATTGGCTGATTTGGGTTGAACGGCGTGGTGGACCCGGTAGCACTGGGGGAGGCGGCCACGATCGCGGGCGGCGGAGCCGCCGGCCGAGGCGGCGCGAGCGGGTCGATTTCGACGCCGAAGGCATACTCCTTTAGCTCGATACGGGCCGTGGTCCAGATGAGGCTGCCGTCGTCGGCGTCGTGGCGATGAATCTCGGTGATCGCGGTTAGTACGAAGTAGCCGCGATGAACGCCGTTGCCAAACACCAGCGCGCGCGCACTATGATCCTGGGCGGCGGCGTTGAGGGCGTCGAGTTGGGTCTTCGGATTCGTAAACGCGACGTGCAGCATCAACTCGAGGGTGATCGTCTCGAGCCCGTCCGCCAGCCACTGGAGGCGCGGCCGGTCCTGAACTACCCGGTGCTCGGCGTAGTCAAAGCCACGCGTGGACTCCAGACGAGTCGGCGAAGTCAGCACCTCGAATAGTATGTCACCGAGTACGGCGTACATTATTCTATTGGCGTCACTCCGCGTGCGGCAGTGGCGGTGGGACGCGGGACCACGCGACAGAGCTGACGTCGATGGCTTGTAGCTGTTAGGACGTCATGGCGGCGGGTGTTCTGACGATAGGGGACGCGAGCCGGGGTGCGCCCGGCACGCGCGGCACGAAGCCAGCGGCTCAGACCCGCACGCAGATAGTCGGGATCGATGTTGAGTGCGCCGCAGACCTCCTCGAAGGTAAGGGGCGCAACGGCTGTGGCCGCGAAGATCCAGTGTTGGGCCTCACGGCGCAGGCGCATCACGCGTCGCGAGCCGCTCAGATTCATCGCACATTCGACCCCGTCCTCCAGCACCGCGAGGAGAAGGCGCTGCATTGGCGACAGGTCGGCCTTGGTCGCGTCGAAATACTGCGACGGCAGAATTACTTCCGGCGGCGGCAGATTAAGCAGCGCCGCGGTGGTTGGTGAGGCTTGTTTGGCCGAAGACATCGCGTGTGATTCCTTGATTTAAAAAGCGCGCCGGGCGCGCCGCTCCATTACCTGGTCGAGGACCTGGGCGATCGCATAGCCGTGGCGTCGAACGAAGTCGTCGCCGCTCGCGACCCCATGTACATTAATCGCAACATTGATGGTCGAAGGCGGCACCGGAGCTGGCGTAGGGGCGAGTGAATTCGCCGCAGAGCGATCGAGCCGGTTGAAGAGCGGTCCGCGGCGTGGCGATACTTCCCGCCTGGGGGACTCAGGTACTTGTAGCTTTCGCAGCCAGGCCGGCTGCAAGTGGGCGCCGTGAGGTAGGGCGGCCACGTTCGGGGATGCGGCGCCAGCCGAGCGGGTCGCGACGGAAATGATCGTCCGGGCGAGAGTGTCGAGCCGACGCAGGTATGCCGTCAATGGTTGTTGAGATAGGGCGCGCTCAATGCGAGAGAGAGCCCGAGGTTGAGTCGTATTGGAATAGCTACTAAACGTGAAGCGCGGTTCCGCGCGCAACCGTGTAAGCATCGAAGTGACTGTTGACCGCGACAAACGTCCGCTCGCGGCAACAGAGCGTGCACGGGCACGGGCAGGAGCGAGCAGGGGGTACAGTCGGGTGATCGTTGTGCGCAATCCGCCGAGCACGTGAGCGCTCACGGACCAACCAGAGGCGCTCGTGGGTCGCCCGTGACGCGACTGCATAGGGCCGGCGCTGAAGCCCCCGATCGCATTGTTCGCCAGCGCGGGCTGCCCTGGTACGTTGCTCGCCGCGTTCGAGCTTGCGGGAGTGAACCGCTGGACGTGCGCCGCAACTACATTGGCGAAACGCCGAATCGATGTATCGAGCGATCGAGCCCTGGAGTCAGCACGCGACGCGTCAGGTGCCGGACGAGTTCGCTGCGGAGCAAGTTCGGCGACGCGGTGAAGGGTCTGCGCCACTTTGCGAACCGGGCGTTCCGAGTCCTGACGGAAGCGTCGCCTGCCGGTGCCCTCATGTATGATTGTCGCGGGGCGGAGTGGTTTGTCGCGCGTCGATCCGTCAACGTCGGCGGCATATGCACCACCGGCAAACGTGACCAAACGGGTGAGAGTGTCATTGGCGGCGCGAACGGGCGGCAAGGGACGAAGTGTTGCGTTCAGACGCGTCATTCGCGCAGTGGCGGTCTGAGTAATGGTCGAGACACCGCGAATCAGCGAATTCAGCATGTGGTCGAATTGGTGCGGTGTGGTCGTCATCAGTCTTGCTGTCTTGCGTCTAGTGCGTCGCTTCGTCCGGGTCTTGGAGATACTGCGTGACCGCGCCGAGCCAGAACGCCAGGTCGTCGAGCGGCATTTCCATCAGGTCATTAGCGCCAAAGCCGAAACGGATCAGCCCGGCTAGGTGAGCGGCTCCGACGACGCTTTTTTTTCGAAGGTCGCCGCGTCGCCGAGCGCACTCAGGTCGTCGATATCCAGATCGAGGAGGTCCTCGTAGAGTGCAGGCTTGCCGTCGAGCTCGACGGTGGGCGCGAGCGCGGCCAGCGAAATGGCAAAAGCGTTGTCGGCCTCGGCGGCGCCTACGACCCGGCGCGCGTATACAGTATCGCGCACCTTGATCTTGCGGGTCAGCTTCGCCGTCCGTCCGGAAGGCAGCGTGATCGTCTGCGGATAGTCGGTCATGGCACACTATTATCCCCCGATATTCACGCGGAAGTTGGCTAATTGATCGACGCCGTTGACGATGTACATATTGGCGAGCGCGTCGAACATCAGATATTGAACCCCGCCGACATACAGCTCGCTGTGATAGACGGTCGCGGCGGTCGGAAAATCGACCTGCTCGTGCAGCTTGAAGCTGAGCGGGCCCATGTCCTTGAACTGCGCCGTCATCAGGCCGACCACGGGCGTCTCGGCGACGCGCCCCTGGCTGGTGTAAGTCTCCATGCTCGCGCGAATCTGAAAGCTGTGCGACGTATAGATACTGATGCCGCTCAGCACCTGCGGATAGACGGATATCCACTTGAACTTGACGTCGAGCTTGTCGATACCGGCGGGAAACTCGACCTTGGCCGCCATGCCGAGCCCTTTATGCTCGGCGAGTATCGCCTTGGGCATCGCGAATTCGACTTCTTCGGCGCAGCCCAGCAGCCCGACGCCGTCCATATAGATATTCGCGTTGGTGATTCGATTTACGGTCACTGGCGTGGGCATAAGTTTCTTGCTTCCTGGTGCATGCTTTCAGAGACTTTATTTCGGCCGCGCGTCGCGGACTCCGCCGCCCCCTGCTGCCGCGCCTCTGGCTTGGACAATTCTTACGACGTCGCCGACGCCGACTGGCTCTGGCCCTGGGCGTTGCCCTTCAATTGCGAAAGCAGCGTCGTGTCGATATAGACGTTGAACGTGAGACGCTCGGCGGGCGGCGGCGGCATCACGTCGATGTCGAAGACCAACTGTCCGTTCGCGATTTGGCTGACCGGGTTTTCCGCCGGATTGTAGGTCGCGGAGCCGGCGACCAGCGCGCCCTTCTGGATCAGCGAGCGGATGAAATCGTTGCAGTTCGACAGGATCTGCGTGATCAGGGCGTTGGAGATGGGCGAGTCGATATACTGCAGCATATTGAGCTCGATCGACTCCTCGATCACGTCCATCGTGCGGCGCACCGAGATAAACTGGCTTGGGACACTTTCCGTCGGATAGGCGGCGCTGCGATTGCCCCAGACCCGCAGGCCGGTGCCGAAGGCCGAGAACGCGGTCAGGATGCCGGCCGCGTTGAGGTTGTTGGTGTCCGATGAAGGATCCAGAATCGACGAGTACAGACTGACGTCCGGACCAAGCACGCCGACCAGTTGAGTATTCGACGGCGACCACCAATAGCCCTTTGCCAGGTCCTTGGCCGCGATCGCGCCGGCCACGAAAGGCGAATACGGGAATGAGACGTTGACATTCGCCAGATTCTGGACGGCCGTGCCGGACGTGCTGATGGTGATTCCGGTGGGCGCGATTCCGGTGTCGAAATAGAGCTCACAGGGTCCGCAGAGGATTTGCCGTTCGGACGAGGTATCCCAGGAATTGCCGGTCGTGCCGCGATCGGCGAGCAGGGCGGACGGTGAGCTTCCCGGCGGACAATCGATCAGGCATACCGCGCGCATCGCGGTCGCGACCGTCAGCAGCCCCGACGCGGTGGTCGGGTCATAGGAACCCACCGACTGCCATGCCGGTCCGGTACCGTAGGCCGGCGCGATCAGAATCTTGGGGAAGAACCCCATCAGCCCGTAGCTGAGCTTCCAGGCCTGCATCCCGGTATAGACATTCGAAGTGACCGTACCAACCAGCGACGCGTCGCTGAGTTGCGAAGGATCAGCGTAGTTGAAAGTGACCTTCACCGTTTGGCCGGCGGTCAGCGCGCCGCCGCCCTTGGCGGTAATCAGCCCGTTCACGTGGTCAACGGTAAAGTCGGTGTTCTGGATATACGTGGCAGTCTGCCCGGAGTTCTGCACTTTGAGCAGCGAGATTCCCATGTGGCCAAGACTGATTACCTGATTCCCCGAGGCGGGGAAGGTGAAAGACTGGGCGCTGAGGCTGGTGTAGTGCTTGGTTTGATCAAAGACATTGACGACGATCGCCTGGCCGGCGCCCTGCCCGAGGATATTCGCGAGGGCGTATGGAATCGTGTAGCCCTGGATCAAGGGCCCGAACATCCCGGCCTGCCCGGTGGCGCTCGAGGTCAGGCTCGAACCCGCGACCAGCACGGGCTGCTGCAGGTTGGTCAGCGGACCGAGCGTCACCAGCGCCCAGGTCGCCGTGCCGTCGGTGGTCGTCCCGTTGAGGGAGGTGTTCCAGGTGGGCACGGTGCTCGCGGAGGTCGTGCCGGCGACGGTCACCTGCTGGATATTGCCGTTGGCGTCGATAATCTGCTGGCCGACACTGACCAGCCAGTTGAAATCCCAGAGCTGGATCGCGCCGGTGACCGCCCAGAGCGGCGCGGAGCCGACGATACCGACCACGGAGGATTTAACAACCAGGATCGGCGCGGGCCCGGTGTTGAACTCGAAAACCTCAGCGCCATGTAAAAAACTTGCGGGCATTAGCTACTCCTCGCCAGGATAGAGTCCCTCAAGTCATTCTGAGGGAGTCCGCGACCGAAGAATCCCGAGTCGACGGCGTTACGCGAATCGCGATACTTCGTTTCGCTCAATATGACTAATACTTACTGTTCGCTCGTTTCCGCCGCTGTGTAGTCGACTACGAGTTCGTCGGTGGCAGGCAGGGTCGCGGCGAGACCCGGCTGGATGACCGACCAGTCGACGGAGTAGGCCTTGCGCCAACCGGTAGCGCACAGGATCGCGCCCAGGTAGGGCAATCGCGGGCCTGACGCGGCAGGCATCGGCAGCGGGAACTTCGCTACGCTGAGCCACATCTGTTTGGCCGCGTCGTAGGGTGCGACGCGGTAGAGGTCGCGCCCGCGCGAATAAACTATGGTAACGAGCTTGATCGCGGCCGACGGGGCCGCGGTATCCTGCGGTTTATGCTCGGTCATCGGTTTCTCCGTCGCGCGACTGCGCGGATCCGTCGGCCAAGGGGGCGTCTGCGCCGGCCTGGAGGGCGTCAAGCTCCGCCCACGCTTCTTCGAGTCCCGGGGTCCACCACGACGCGACGCGCCAGTCCGCGACCATCCCCGTGTCAGCGCTCACGGTTTCCGTGCGGCCGGCGGTCAAGCGCATCCGCGTGAAGTGGCGCACGTAATCGCGCCCGCGAATCAAGGCCACGCCGAATGTATTCGGATAGCGCCACTCGGGTCCGACCGGCTTGGGGAAGGTTTCGACACTTAGCCAGAGGGCGCCTTCGCGAGCGACCGCGGGGCAACAGTAATAGTTGCCGTCACTATTCAGAAGGAGGGTCACTTCGTCGATCTGTTCAGCCATTGTTGTATGCCCTGATTAATCGGTAAAGAACTTATGCAAGCGTGATGCGGAGACCCGCGATCAATTCGTCGGGTTGAAGGGCGCCGAGCCGCCGCTCGCGACAACTTCGACCACGTCAGCGTAGTTATAGCCAATCGTCACGGTGGCGCCGGCCGGAATCGTACCGGAGGGAAGCCAGGTGATGATGCAGTTAACGGTATTGACTACGTAGTCAGCATTCAGCGCGTAAAGCCGCCCGGTGAGGCTTGTAACGGTGACACCAGAGAGATTCTGATTCGGCAAGGTTATCGTGCCGGAGCTGTTGAACACGTGATTGGCCGGTACCGCGATTTGGTTCGTCTGGCCGTTCCCCTCCAGCGCGAGGCCGAGCGTGAAGAGCGGAAAGGCCGGGGCGACGTAATTCTCGACCGCGAGGGTGCGCGTCGTGAAGTGGATCGCGTAATGCCAGATGCCGTCTTCGCGTTTGACGAAGCGCTCTTTTAGCGGCCGGAGCTTGGTCGCGGCAAGGTCCGGGACCAGCCGGTAGCCCGCGAGGGTGACGCGCACCGCCTCGAGCATCTGATAAGTTCCGGGCGACGTGCCTCCCGGCGGTCCGCCGTACGCCCAGCCGAGATCGCGCATCATCACCACCACCGCGAACTCGAGGGTGCGCTCCTGGACGATCAGGGCAACTTCCTTTGGCGCCGTATACTCGGCGCCAATGTACTGGACCAGAGCGGCGCCGACGCGATGGGTCAGGCGGTAGGTGTCCGGGTTGTCGGGATAGTGCGCAACTTCGATCAGATTGCCCAACGCGTTCGCGAGCTGGGTGACTATCGTCGCCTCGAGCGTCGCAATATCGAGCGGCGTCGCCGGTGAGTAGTTGGCGCCCGCCCAGGGAGTATCCAGTACCGCAGCCATTTAGCTAGACCTCACCCGCTCGCTCAAAAGCCCTTCAGGTTGCCACGCGAGAAGACCCGGGTTGGCGGGGTGGCGCTCGGATCGCCGCCCGCCTGCACCACGGCCACCGCGGGATTCGTGGGATCGGGCGGCTCGAGTCCGTCGGCCGAAAGCCCCAACGTCAATTGACCCGCCGCGACGCGCTGGAGCGTCGCGATGACGTCGTCATAGCGTTTGCGCGCTTCGGCGACGTCGTGCAGCGGCCGCATCGCCTGCATCCGGTACATCGTGATATCGCAACAGAGCCGGACCAGTGTGGCGGGCGGGTCGGTCAGCGGGAGCGCGAACCGCGCCTCCAGATAGGTGTCGATCTCCGAGGACGCGTCGGCGAGCGCGGTCTGGATAAAGGCGGTGTTGACGATCGTTACCGTCGGATCCTCATTACTCAGTTGCACAAGATCCCGGTTCGGGAATCTGGCCTGGATATCGGTGACTTGCGCGTATGACATAAGTGTTCTATCGCGGCTCTGCTCTTAAACACCTCTCCTTGTCCAGGGAGAGGTGGGCGTCCTCGTCGGGTGAGGGCATTTTCTTCATCTCTGCGAAGCTAGCCGGTGCGTCTGATCCGTATGCCACGCCGCCCGTATAACTGCTGGCGAAACGCGGAGGGAGGTGCCCTCACCCGCGCTCGCGATGCTCGCTTGCCCTCTCCCTGGACAAGGAGAGGGGTTCAGAGGGTCGCCCACTCTTTTAGCGTCACGCCACGTAGGGGGTGACGATCAGTTGGCACTCGCCCTTGTAGATATTGGTGCCGGGGATGCCGCCGACGGCGCCGGCCACGTTGATCGCGCCGAAATCGCCGTGGAGCAGTTGCCGCGCGACTTCCTCGAGCGCCGGCGGGACGACCAGGTAGCGATCGGTGGACGGTGAGTCCCAGGAGCCGAAGGGCAGGCCGTCGTCACCGGTGATCGAGCGCATCGCTGCGATCGCGGCGCCGAAGTTGGCCGGATTCGACAGGTCGGTGTTCGACGCGTACGCCAGTTGCCAGAAAGCGACCCCGGCGTTGGCGCGGCAATCGACCCCGTAGCGGAACTCGTCGCGCGACCATACCATCTCGTCGGTCAGCGTATTCATCCGCGAAATCGTCATCGGGCGGCGGATCTGATAGAGGAACGGGCGCAGCGGACGGCCCGCGTCGATCAGGAACCAGTAGGGCCCCGAGCCCGACGAGTTGATATTCGCGAAGGTCACATCGTTCGCGCTTTCATTGAGCGGGCCGGCCGGATGGTTGGGCGCGAAGAAGTTCAGACCGTCGTAGCCCGTGGGGACCGGAATAGTAATGCCAGCTTTGACCACGGGGGTGCCGGTGACGGCCGCTTTCATCAGACCGAAGACCAGCAGATTCGGAAAGGCGGCGGCTTTCACGCCCAGGTCTTCGATAATCGGCGCATAGATACCGTAGATATCGTTTTCGATATCGTCGCGACTGATCGTGATACTGTTTTCAAACTTGCGATTGACGAGGGTGTAGCCCTTGGCCTCAATCGCCTGCAGGCGCCGCTCGCCGACCCACTCGCGGAACTGCGACGTCCGGCCCATCCAGGGATAGAAGGTCTCGCGCGAGGCGGACCGCGTGACTGTGCAGATACGGTCGTAGTAAGTCGGCGCCGCCTCGAAGACCTCTTTGAACTTGGTGTCGAAGGTCGTGAAGATCGCCGTGAGATTCGCTGCCGATACTTCCATTTATTTCACCGTTCGGATTGATAGCGCGCTCCGTTGTCGCGCTTGGACCTCTGTTCCCACTTGTCCTGCGCCCCGCTTCCAATACCTCTCCTTGTCCAGGGAGAGGTCGCCGCTCTTGCGGCGGGTGAGGGCATCTTTATTGACGGCCGCGCCTCGAAGACTCGGCCGCCCCCTGCTGCCGCGCCTCCGGCTTGGTCAATTTTAATTCACCAGGTTGGCCGCTTGCGCCGCGGGCAGGGCCTGCTGCGTGAAGTCGACGTAGAGCAGATTGGTTTCGACCGTGACAATCGCGCCGGCGACCACCTTGGTCGGCTTGCCGTAGTTGTACGAAACGAAGACCGTGCCGCTCGCCGCGATCGCGCCGCCGCTGAGGGCCATGAAGAGGCCGCCCTGATAGTCGACGGCGTAGTCAGTACCTTCGACATAGTGCGTACCGCCGCCGCCCGTCGCCGAATAGGCATTGAGGCTGCCCGGCACGATATACGGAAAGAGCACTTTGAGCAGCGGCGCCGCCGCGGGCATCGTGAAGCTGGTGGTATTCGGCACCGCGATCGCGCCCGAGCCGTCGGTGAGGCTCACGGTATGGTCGTCGTTGGCGAAACAGAGCTGGCCTATATTGATTGCCGCGATCGAGCCGTCATTGTCCATCCCGAAGATGCCGCGGCGGGCGTGCACCGAAATGGCGCCGGCGCTGCCGAGGTTGGGCAGGTTGGGCGGAAACTGGGCGGCCGCGGTAGTCAGGTTGTTGGCGTTGACGCCCACCGGCATATCGCCGCCAGCATAGACTTTGGTCACGACGCCGAGGATGCGCATCGCGTTGAGGGGCGCCGCGCCGAGCACCTGGGCGGGCACCGCGTAACCATTGGCGTCGAGCGCGGTCATCCCGCCGACGTAGACCGAAGTCGCCGCCTCGACGCCGACAAAGCGGTTGAGCGCTCCGGCGAAATTCAGTTCCGGAGTGTTGCGCGAAGCAGTGAGTAAAGCCATTTATTTCACCCTTTTCACAGCGCGCGCCGTGGTCGCGCTTGGTTTCGTTGCCGGCCTCTCCTCGAGATACTTTTCGTGGCCGATTCGATCAGGACCGCTCGGCGGCCCGCGCGGTGATTCTGTGATTAGTGCTTGAGGTCTGGTGTTGGTTAATTCAGTTCCAGACGAATGATCGAGCCGGCGGTCGGCTGCGCGGCCATCGCGGCTTGCGCGTGCGCGCGCCGGGCCAGAAACTTCTGTGGATCGGTGCGGGTCTGGGTGCAGATGCGCGCTTCGTCCTCGCTGAGGATCGCCGCCGCGGAGGCGTGGCGGGTGGGCGAAGCGGGGCCACCCGGCATGCCCGCGGCGGCCAGGGCGAGGGCGGGCTGAGCGCCGACGAAACGGTTGAAGCCGGCCGCGTCGGCCGCGCAATAAGCGATAGCCCATTCGCGCTGCGCCGGGACCAGCTTGCCGGCCGCGATCGCGGCGTCGACCCGGGCCACCGCCTTTTCGGCGGCACGCTGGCCGCGTAATTCGCTGATCGCGCGATTCAAGCCGAGCACCATCGGGTCACGCGCCATGCGGGCGCGGAACCCCGCATCGGTCAACGGCCGGGCGCGACGCATCGAAGCACGAGTGGCCGGCGCCGGACCCCGCGTGAAGGCCGCGCGCTCCGCCGCCTGACGGGCTTCGCAGTCCGCGCGCTCGTCGTCGTCGGCGCAGCGCGCCAGCTCGTCGGCATGACGGGCCGCCATCGCTTCGGCGGATTCGTCGGGCGGCGGCGCATCGGCGTCGTCAGGGGTGGTGTCGTCATCACCGTAATCGTCGTCGTCGGCCGCATCGGCCGCATCGTCGTCGTCATCGTCAGCGCCGGACGCGTCGTCCGGATCGAGCGCCAGCCTGGCGAGTTCGAGAATCCGGCCCGGCGCCACTTCGGGCAGAGCCTCCGCCAGCGCCCGCACGGTCTCGTGCAGGGGCCGCGCGAGCCGGGCGTGAAGGGCGATCAAGCGGATTTCAGCGGACGTAAAGTGCATGCGTGCCTCTCCGCGCTGGGCCGTAGCGAGTCGGCCAGCGCTGTAACCCAACGCCCGCATCGTGACGCGCCGGGGGCGCGGCCGGTAGGACTGAAGGGTTCACTACATGCCGCGAGTGGCTCGTGGCATGGTAGGCGGGGAGAGGCGGTACGCGCCGGGAAGCGGCGCTTACTTGCCAGTCGCGCGATCCCGCGCGATCCGCTTGCGGGTCGAGAGGGCTTCGTAAACCCGCGCCAGATCGTCCGCGGCCAGCCGCGTGAGCGACAGCACAACGACCTTCTTGCGCAGCTCCGCCGCGGCGATCTCGCAGACCTGATCTTCCGTCAGCGTGAGGCGCGCCGCCTTGGCCCGCACCGCGTCGAGCAGCTCGCGCCGCCAGGGTTCACCGCGCGGAAAACGCATCGGCACTCCCGCCGCAAGCCGTTCAGCTTTGACCGTCACACGGGAATTGATGATATTCCCGCTGCCGCGAATCGTCGTGTCGGGCGGCCCCTCGACGCTCGCGTCATCCAGCAATCTGCGGATCTCCATCCGTGCGGACTGTTCTTTCATCATGGTCAATCCATTATTTAATCAGGTGTGAATGCCCAAGATTGAGCTTCTCTGCATCATGTAGCATATAAGAACCTATTGTTGCAACAATAAGTTAGCAATGAGTGTCTGAATGTCGCCTGAACGCTTCGGCGTGCGATCCTCCGCCAGGCGTTGAGCCACGAGGGCATAGATCTTCGCGGCCAGTGCCGCCTTGTCGGCGGGAATCATGATACGGCGGCGGCCGCCGCGCCGGGGTCGCGCTAGATAACGATCGACCTCCTCGAGCACGACGGCCAGCAACTGCTGATCGATTCCGCTCACGGCCGGCGCCACGCCGGTCATCAGCCACTCCACCGTGACGTCGCAGGCCGCCGCGAGTTCGGCCAGGCGGTCGGGCGGCGGCAGTTTCTTGGCCGGTCCAACCCAGTAGGACAGCGTGGTCTGCGCGATTTTGGCGCGCCGCTCGACCGCTTCCTGGCCGCCGGCGCGTTGATACGCCTCGCGCAGGCGTTGCTTGAAGGGCTCGTTGGCCATGCTCAGGCGCCTCCGGCGGGCATGATGCGGCGCAGCAAAAAAAAGTGCGATTGCCCTCTTGACGTACTTAGCAAGAATTTGGTACTTAATTTCGGGTAACGAAGTTCGGTTAACGAATGCACGCTAATCCAAATTGCATAGCCCCGACCGTAGCGCAAGTGACCGCCGGGGCCACCAGTCTTCCGCACCACCCTGCCGCGTCTCCCTCCTCCCCCCCGCCTGTCACCGGCGCGTCGCTCCCTCCGGGCGCGCCGGTGACCTGGCTCACCGCGGCGGCGTTGGCCGGGGCGGGGCTGCCGGGTCTGCCGGCCTCGGCCTTCCGGCTGCGCGAGCGGGCCCGGCGGGAGCGCTGGACGGCGCGCCGGGCGCATCGGCGGGGTGGCGGTCTCGAGTATGCCGTCGCCGCGATGCCGCCCGCGGTGCAGCTCGAGCTGGCGCGGCGCGCGCAGGCGAGTGGCGTCCTGCGGCTGCTGCCCGACCCGCTTCCGGCGATGGCCGACGGCGCCGGTCGCGCGGCCCGCGGTGCGGCGGGGCAGGGCGGGGCGCTCGACGTTGCGCTGATGCCCGCGTGGGCGCGGACCCGGGCGCTCGCCCGGGGCGAGGTGCTCGCCCATCTGCGCGAGTACCGTCGTCACGCCGGGGCGAGCAACGCCGCCATCGACGATTTCGCGCACGGCTACAACGCCTCCCGGATCGAGGTCAGCGCGGCGACGCGCGCCGTCCTGCCCCGGGTCTCGACGCCCTCGCTCATCCGCTGGCGGCGGCTCCAGGAACGCGGTGGATTGGCCGCGCTGGCCGGGCGCTACGGCACGCGCCGGGGCTGGGGCCATCTCGACCGCGACCTTGCGATGCGGGAAGTGGCGCTCGCGATGCTCGCCCAGTTCGGCGCGCAGCTCCGCCTCCCCCGGATCCGCGAGGCGCTGCGGGCGCGCTTTCCCGATCGCCCGACCCCGTCGATCGGCGCGATCGGCCGCTTCATCCGCCGCTGGCGCGCCGCGAATCCGTCGCTCGCCCTCGCGATCCATAACCCCGACCGCTGGAAGGGCGCCCATCGCATGAAGCTCGCCGACGCCGGCGAGGCGGTGACGCGCCTCAACCAGGAGTGGCAGATCGACGGCACCCCCGGCGATGTGCTCGTGCTCGATCCCACCGGGAGTACGCGGCGCTGTCATATCCTCGCGCTCATCGACGTCTATTCGCGGCGCGCGATGTTTCACGTGGCGCCGTCCGAGTCGGCCAGCGCGGCGGTCCGCCTGATCGTGCGCGCGCTGCTCGCCTGGGGCGTGCCCGCGACGATTCATGGCGACAACGGCCCCGGCTTCGTCAGCAATCATGCGCGCCGTTTCCTTGACGACCTCGGGATCCGCTACGTCGCGTCGCCGCCCTTCCGGCCCGAGACCAAGCCGTTCGTCGAGTCGGTGATCAAGACCATGTCGCATCAACTGCTCGCGCTCCTGCCGGGCTACGCGGGCCACAACGTGGCGGAGCGGCAGGCCTTGCGCGCGCGCACGTCCTTCGCGGCGCGTTTCGGCGCGCCGGCGCAAAAAATCTTTGCCGTCAAGCTCACCCCCGGCGAGCTGCAGCGGAAACTGGATTCCTGGGCCGAGCACCTTTACGGGAATCGCGCGCATGCTGGGATCGCCGGAAAAGCGCCGAACCAGGCCGCCGCGGAATGGGCGGGCGAGGTCCGGCATATCGCCAACGAACGGGCGCTCGCGATCATTGCGGAAGAGGCGGTGGCGCGGCGCATCGGCCGCGCCGGCATCCGGATCGCGGGCGCCCGCTTCGTACCTACAACACCAGGTGGAGCGCAGCGGAACCGAGCAGGCGAGTCTGCGAGCTGCGTTCAGAATGACGACAGTATTAACAATTATGTTGGGCATGTCGGCGAGACCGCGCTCTGTTTTCCCGATCCGTCGGGCGACCTCGGACGCTATCTGCTGTTCCTCGAAACGCCGCGGGGCCGCGAGTTTATCGCGACGGTGGAGAATAGCGAGCGCCGCGGACTCGATCGCGGCGAGCTGGCGCTCCTCGCCCGTCAGGCGCAGGACCAGTTTATCCGCACGGGCCGTGCCAGCCTCCGCCGCCTCCGCCAACGGATCAAGCCCGAGACCCTCGCCGACGCGATCCTCGATCATGCAACTTCGCATGCAGTCGCCGCGGACGCGTCGCCGCTCCAACACCCCTCCTTGTCCAGGCCTGCCCTCGAGGAGCGCAGCGACGAAGGGGAGAGGGCAAGCGAGTCTTCGAGCGGCGCGCTAGCGGAGCCGGAGGCGGAGCGAGCAGGCGAGTCTGCGAGCTGCGTCAAGAATCTCGAAGATGGGATTTACCACCTAAGCGACGAGATCTCCGCAGCCGCCACATTCGAGCATTCCGCCCGTGACGATCACCCCAGCGACGCTATCGCCGCCGACTGGCAACGCTACTGCGCGCTGCGCTCCTCTCCTTGTCTGACAGTAGAGAACCGCGCCTGGATGGCACATTACGAGACGACCCGTGAATACCGCGTTGCATGCGAATTTGAAAACAATCCTGCCCCCAAGCCGATCCCGCACCGGAGCAACGGCCATGAATAAGCGCGTCGTCTATATCAGCAACGTGCATGTGCTGGCCGCCGCGGTCGACGCGCTCGGCGATGACGCTGCGGACACCTCCGGCCTCTGCGTCGTGCACGGCGCGGCGGGGATCGGCAAGACCTCGGCCCTGCGCCACGTCGCGGGCAAGTTCAACGCGCTCTACTGCACGGCCCTGCCCTTCTGGACTCCGCATGCGATGCTCACCGCGCTCAACCGTGCCCTGGACGAGCCGCCGCTCGCAAGGACCGCAGCGCTCTTCGCGCAGCTCACGCAGTCCCTCGGCGCGGCGCCGCGACCGATCATAATCGACGAGGCCGACCGTATCGCCGACCGTCCGGCGCTGTTCGAGACGTTGCGGATTCTGCATGACCTGACCGGCGCGCCGCTAGTCCTCGCAGGGATGGACGAGATGCGCCGGGCGATCGCCCGCGGGCCGCAGCTTCGCCGCCGGGTGCGGCACGAAATCGAGTTCCAGCCGCTGACGATCGACGACGCCCGCAAGATGACAGTGGAGCGATCGCAGATACCGATCGCGGACGACCTGATCGAGGAGCTGCGCCGCCACAGTGGCGGGATCGCCGGCCTCTTCTGCGATGCGCTCGCGGCGGCCGAACGCTATGGGCGCAGGCGGAACGATGACATCTCATCCGCGCCCCAGCCTGGGGCGGCACCCGGACTCGCACCTGCGCCGCTGGCCTTGCGGGAGTATCGCGAACGGCTCGGCCCGGCCACCGAGAAAACCCGGGCTTCACGGGCTTCGGCTGTGACCGTGGCGGCGGCCGGCGCCTCAAGGAGGGTCGCATGAGTTTTACCCTTGAGGAGTGCGGCGACGAAGGGCCGCTCGTCGACACCCGACCCGCGCCGCCCCGGCGGAGCGCGGTCAAGCCGGGACCCCGCGTCGCCCGCAATGTGCCGTCGACTCCGGCGGAGCGCGCCGTCCTCCTGCGGGCCCATCGCGAGGTCGCGCTCCGGATGATCGCCAACGATCTGCGCCGGCTCGCCCAGGACCTCGACCTGCTGGAGGAGTCCGACGACGTGCCGGCCCGGCTCGCGACCCTGGTCGGCGCCGTGATGGAGGCGGTGGGCCGGCCGGCGCCGCCGCTGCCGCTGACGCCGATCGTCGAGGCCGTCTGTGCCGCCTTCCGGGTCACGCACGACGAGATCGTCTCGCGCCGTCGCGGCCAGCACGTCGCGCTCGCACGGCAAGTGGCTATTTATCTGATTCGCGAAATAACTGACTATTCGTTCCCGCGGATCGGCGAATACTTCGGGCGCGATCACTCGACGGCGATTCACAGTTATACGCAAATCTCCCGGCGGGTCGCCGCCGAGACGCCGTTCCGCGCCCTGATGACAAAGCTGAAGGACACGCTGGCGGCGCGCAGCGCGTCGCCCGGCCCGGCCTTGGGTGCGCCGCTAGCTGCCGCCAATTGCAATCCAACTATGGAGTTATGCCGATGAACAACCCGAATGTCGCCAACTCGACGGCCCATCTGCGGCTCGTGCGGATCCGCACGCTCAACGAGATCGCGTTTATCGCGGGCGATCGCGCTTACGGCGGTCCCACTCGGGAAACCGAACTCGCCGCGCTGCGCCGGACGCTGCACGACCTGGACGAGCGGATCGCCGCCGCCGCACCGTCGCGATGATGGTCAACCTAACCCTCTGTCTGGACGTTGGCCGCGCGTCGCAGACTCCGCCGCCCCCTGCTTCCCTGGGAAGGAAGGGGGAACAATACAAAATCCGGTGCCCCTTCCTTTTTAGGGAAGGGGTTAGAGGCTAGGTCTGGCTGCGTCCCCTTCTGTCATTCCCGCGCGTCTGCTTTGCCTGGCGCGCGAGGAATCCCGGAGACCGATTCCAGTGCGGTCTTGAGCGCCTCAGATACCGCTAGATTCTTCGCTTCGCTCAGAATGACAAAAAGTAGAGAGGGAGAAATACTCAATGGCTATTGACAACCCACTATCACCTGTGATCACGGTGCGCGGACTCGCTGAGTATCTGCAAGTCCATCCGTCGACAGTCTACCGGCTGGTGAAACTCGGCCTGCTGCCCGCATTCAAGGTCGGGTCGGACTGGCGTTTCAATCGCGAGGATATTCAGCGCTGGCGGCTCGCGCAGACCAGTCAGAGTCTTGCGTTGGCGGGAATCCCGGCGGCTCAGGGCGGGCGGTCCGGCGGAGACCTGTAACGGGCATGGCCACCGATCCGCGGCGCCAGGCCGCAATCGCGAAAATTCACGTGGCGAAGAAGGCACTACGGCTGAGCGACGAGCTCTATCGCGCGATTATCGCGCGGGTCACCGGCGGCAAGCGTTCGAGCGCGGCGTTGGACGCGGCCGAGCGCGGGCGCCTGCTCGACGAACTGCGGCGGCTGGGCTTCCAGAGCGCCAGGTCGCCGGTTCGCGACCTAGCCTCGCTCGTGAAAAGCCACAGAGGAACCGCGTCGAGCGGTCGAGGAAAGCAGCCTGAGGCGTGGGTCGCGCATGAGCCGCACGGCGCGGCGCAGGCGCGCAAGATTCATCTGCTCTGGCGGAAGCTTGGCAGGGCGGCGAAGCTCCGGGACGCTTCCGAACGCGGTCTGCGGCATTTCGTGCGCCGCCAGACGGGACGAGACGCGCTGGAATGGCTTTCGGCCATTGAAGCCAACGACGTAATCGAGGGCCTCAAAGGCTGGCAGCGCCGAACCACAAAGCAGAAGTAGATAGTGCGTCGGTGTTGCTCGTGAAGAGACCTAACCCCCTGTCCCCCTTCCCTAGAAAGGAAGGGGGAACGACTCCTGAGAGCTCTCCTTGTCCGGGGACGGTGGGTGGCCGAGGCCGCGAGGCTCAGCCGAGGTCCAGTCGCGCGAGCATTGCGAGCGCGGATGAGGGCATCTGCTGGAGAAAAACTGCTGGAGAGCAAGCTGCGTCCATCACGGATGCCGGGAGTCTTCGCTGCGCTCCGAGTTTGTGAATGTTTCGATTCGAGTGGAGCGCCCTCATTTGTCATCCTGAGCCGGCGAGCATCGCGAGCCGTGTCGAAGGACCTACGCGCAGCGCTCTTCCATGCTGCTCTACGTTTATGTCGCTGAGCATCAAGAAGGTCTCATTGCGGGCGTTACGCAAAATGATCGAATTCAACCGAGAAATGGGCTTAAGGCGCTGCGCGCAGGTCCTTCGACACGGCTCGCGATGCTCGCCGGCTCAGGATGACACGAGAGGCGCTGTTGCGCGACTCAAAGCAATTCACATGGCATCCGCAGGAATACTCACTATGCGTCGAAACCGAAGTCAAGCCGGATCCCATGATCGCAACACAGTATACACTCGGATCGAGGCGGTACTGGGTCACGAGACAACCCTCCGGCTCCTCGACCATCTCGGCGGACGCCTCGTCTATGTCCGGGTAACGCCCGACGGCGGTCCGACCGATCTGATCAGCGCCGCGATCGGGCTCGACGGCTCGCGACGGCTCTCCGAGCGCTTCGGCGGGGAAAAGCTGAGCCTGCCGGTGCGTCACTCGCCATGCCGTGATTTGCTCGCCCGCACCGCCCGCATCCGGGAGCTCGCAACGACCGGCCTGACCCCCGCCGCGATCGCGGTCGAAATCGGCTGTAGTCAGCGATGGGTGAATTTCGTGCTCAATGGGAAATGAATCTTCAGGGCAAACCGGGATCGGATCCCGGGAGTGTTCGGCTGCGCGTGAGAAATGACGTCAGCATCGTAGTGAACCCTTCATCCCTTAAGCTCTGACCCTTCCGCGGCTTACCCTGCTCGCTGGAACGTATGTGCGCTAACTTGCGCACACATTCCTATTTCGTCCGGAGGAAATGAGTATCCCTATGGCTTACGTGACTTCGATTCTGGCTGGAATCGCCGCGGCGACGCCGTTGCTCACCAGTATCCCGCATCAGTACCAGGCGCTCGCCTCGGGTGTGATCGCGACGGCCGGTGCGCTTTACCATCTCTTTCAGCCCGTGCCGGTGTCCAAGTGATCCGCCTGCGCAAGGCCTGGTTGTTGGGCACACTGGCGCTCGCCGGATGTGGTCTGTCGGCGGCGGCGATCGGTGGACTGGTCGGCGGCGTGACGACCGTGGTCGGCACGGCCGCGACGGTATATGTGGAAAGCAAGCCGTCAGCGACTTCCACGCCGAGTCCGACGCCGAGCGTGGCCGCGAGTGCGACGGTTGCCGCAAGCCCGGCGCCGAGTGTGGTTGCGACGCCAGCCGGGTCGGCAAGTGCGACGCCGAGCGTCGTCGTGACCCCGACCGCGTCCGCAACTTCGAGCGCGAGCGCGACACCGACGCCCGTTACGCAATAGCCATATGGTCGAATGGCAAGTCGTCATTGCCCTTATCAGCTCACTCCTCGTCTTCATGGGGCTCAATCTCGGCGCGATGCAATGGTTGCTCAGTCGCCATGACGAGGTACGGGACGAAAATGCGGAAGCGATCGGCAGAAGCCGGGAGCATATCGCGACGCTCGAGACCAAGCTGCTCGAACTCCGCGCCGAGCTGCCGATGGAGTACGTGCGGCGCGAGGACTGGATCCGGATTAGTAATACACTCGAAGCGAAGCTTGACGCGATGCGCGCGGAGATGCGCGAGGAGCAACAGCGGCTGCGCGGCGAGGTGATGGGCAAGATCGACGAACTGGCGCGCGCGTGAAATCGGCCGCCCCCCGGAGCCGCGGTTAAAATAAAGATGGACCTTGAACAGAAACAAAGGGAAGACGCGCGCTGGCGGATCCTGCGGATCCTTGATTCCGGCCGCCCGGTCGGGGTCAACGAGGACGTCATCGCGCGGGTGCTGCGCGACGTCAAGCTGCCGCTCACGATGCAGGGGGTGCGGCGCGAGCTGACCTACCTGCGTGATCATAACCTGGCCGAGCTTGAAGGCGAGGATAGCGAGACGTGGGCGGCTAAGCTCACCGCGCACGGGGTCGACGTGGTCGAATACACCGTGCCGGCGCCGGCCGGAATCGCGCGTCCGCGCAAGTACTGGTAAGGCGGTGGCGGCACTGAGTAATCCGACGCGCATGGCCCCGCAGGTGCGCAAGGCGCTGGAGGCAAGAATCGCCGCCGGCGGCTTCGCGACGGTGGAGGCGTTCACCAAGTGGATGTACCGGCACGGTTATCGGATCGAGTGCGCCGACGCCCGTACTGGCGTGACGGCGCCGCCGTCGGAGGCCGCGACCGCAAGCGTCAGCGGCCAGTCGGCCGACGACGCCCCGGCGCTCGAGCGCAAGCTTAACGTTGTGCGGCGGGCGACCGAGCAGGCCCGGGCGATCCTGGCGGCGGCGCCCGACGACGAAGCCGCGCTCAGCGACGCGCTGATTCGCCTGGTCCAGCAGATCGACTTCGATATTCTCGTCCAGCTCGAAGCCGACGGGGCGAAGGTGGATCCGCGCGCGCTGGCCGAGATCACCCGCAGTGTGGCGACGCTCGCCCGGGCGAGTATTCAGCAGAAGCGTTGGATCGCCGAGACCCGGGCGGAGCTCGAGGCCAAGGTCGCGGCGGCCGGCGCGCAGGTGACCGACGTGATCCGCCGGGGCGGGCTGTCGGACGACGCCGCCCGCCATATCCGCAACGCGCTGCTCGATATCAAGGTCTAGCAGGCCGCTGCGAAAGTTCTCACGGCCTGCTCCCTCTCTCTTATCTCCCCCTGGACAGGGGGAGAGGATGGCGGAAGGAAGCCAACTTTTACGCAGGGTGTTGAGGTAATATATGTTTTCATTCCACCATTACGGCCTTGCTCAACACCCTGCCGAATGATGCCTGACGACGCGCTACCGACGGTATTACTTCCCTACCAGCGGACGTGGATCGCCGATCAGGCGCCGGTCAAGGTCTGGGAGAAGTCGCGGCGGATCGGCGCGACCTGGTGCGAGGCGGCCGACGCCGCGCTCGACGCCGCCGCGCGGAGCGGCACGGACTGGTGGTACCTCGGCTACAACAAGGACATGGCGCTGGAGTTTATCGAGGCGGCGGCCGGCTGGGCGGGCCGGGTGGCGCGGGCCGCCGCGGCGATCGAGGAAGTCGCGCTGGCCGACGCCGACCGCGATCTCCTCGCGTATCGGCTACGCTTCGCTTCGGGCCACAAGATCGTGGCGCTGTCCTCACGGCCGGCGAACCTGCGCGGTAAACAAGGTGTAGCAATTATCGACGAGGCGGCGTTTCACGACGATCTCGCGGGGCTCCTGAAGGCCGCGCTCGCCTTCACGATGTGGGGCGGGCGCGTCCACGTGATCTCGACCCACAATGGCGCCACCAGCTCCTTCAACGAGCTGGTGACCGACGTGCGCGCCGGCCGCCGTCCCTACTCACTCCATCGCACGACGCTCGATGATGCGCTGGCCGACGGCCTCTTCCAGGCCATCTGCCGGGCCCGGAATATGAATGACCGAGCCGGAGGCTCGGAACAGGGGGCGCGCCAGTGGAGCGCAGCGGAACGAGCAAGCGAGTCTGCGAGCTGCGTTCGAGAAACGGAGTCTGCGACGCGCGGCCAAAGTGAAGACGCGTGGCGCGCGCGCATCTTTGCCGACTACGGCGAGGACGCGGACGAGGAGCTGCTCTGTATCCCGAACCAGACCACGGCGGTCTTCATGCCGTCGACGCTGATCGAGGCCCGGATGAATCCGGCGATTCCGGTCGTGCGCTTCGCGATGCGCCCGGACTTTATCGAGCGCGGGGAGGCCGCGCTGCGCAAGGAGGCCGACGACTTCTGCCGCGCCGAGCTCGAGCCGCTGACGAGCCGGCTCGATCTTGCGCTGATGTCGTGCTTCGGCGAGGACTTCGGCCGGTCGGGTGACCTCACCGTGATCTGGCCGATGCAGATCGGCGGCGGCGCCGCCCGCGTGAACAGCGACGTTGCGCGGGGACGCGCCGCGCTGATGCGGCGGACGCCGTTCATCGTCGAACTGCGTAACGTGCCGTTCAAACAGCAGGAGCAGATCCTGTTCTATATCGCCGACCGGCTGCCTCGCCTGATTGGCGGGGCGATGGACGCGCGCGGCAATGGGCAGTACCTCGCCGAGACGGCGCAGCTCCGCTACGGGTCCCGGGTCGCCGCCGTGATGCTCACGCAGGAGTGGTATCGCGAGAACATGCCGCGCTACAAGGCGGCGTTCGAGGACGGCAACCTGGAGTTGCCGAGCGACGCGGAGCTGCTCGCGGACCATCGCATGCTGCGGATGGAAAAGGGCGTCGCGAAAATTCCGGAGCGCCGGACGCGTGGCGAGGACGGCCATAATCGTCACGGCGACTCGGCGATCGCCGGCGCACTGGCCTGGTACGCGAGCCGCGGCGACCATCAGGAATACGCGTACACGCCGGTCGCGGCCATCCCGCGGCCCGCCAGCGACGACGCGGCGGCGGACGACGACGATGTTGCGAGCGGTCGCGATGGCTACTTCGCCAGCCGCGTCCGCTTCGCGCGCGGCAGTTGGTAGCAGTCTATAGCCATCCTGCATTTTCCTCAGTAGACCTCTTTGCCTGTTTTCCCGAAGCGGCCTCCCGGCCGCTTTCCGCGTTTTCAGCACAGCTTGCCGCCACCGGCGTCACACGATAAGCCGGGTTGCCCAACCTTGGAAATTGCCTCAGCATTAGAATAGCTAATAGCTATTCGCGATCCGTCGGAGGA
>JBKQPD010000208.1:0-6468 GCA_052145175.1 Binataceae bacterium (SeqCode)
GATTTTAGGCTGGAAAAATGAGGCCGGAAACTGGCGGTCAAATCGCCAATCGGACAAGAGGGCTTCCCATTGAGGCTGCGTGGGGAGTTTTTTGTAGGTGATGACGATCTTTCTGGGCAACGGCCTCTTGCCGTGCTCGATCCAGAGCTGCCAATCAGTGTCCTCTTGGATGAAGGCCAGATGATCGCAATCTGCCCCTCCGGCGTCGTTCTCGCCGACGTACTTGCTGCGAAGGACCGCCTGGTGGACGACTTCACACGGGTTGCTTACGTCAAACCCCTTGAGCGGAATGGAGAGATTGTTCTCGTTGGCGACCTGCGCCAGCATCGCGTCTATCGTATCCGGGACGGCAACGCTGGCGTAGGTCATCTGAGAGGGATCGAAAATCGTCAGCGTTTTGCCGTTATACCAGATGCGCTTTGCACCGAGATCGCTTTCATAGTTGATCGCAAGGCGGTTCGGTCTCACGACTGCGACGTCCATCGCCGCCCCGTATTGAAGCTTGACCAGTGACGGCAGGACCGAGTCGAAGGTGATCTCGGCATGGTAACTGAATTCCTTGGCGGCTGAGAGTTCGGAGCAGACGCGATTAAGCACTTCTTCCACCTGCGGCTCTATCGCCGGAGGAGTCTTGGTCGCTGGCGGGCGCGCTGTTGAGGCTTCTGCGGGTTCCACGCCGAGCGCGAAACGCGTCAACGTGATCAGGCCCAGCAACAGGGTCAGAGTGATCCACCTTGCACCCGGTAAATATCCGCTTCTCATCTAGCTTGCTCCAAAGCCTTTTTGCCACGGCCATTCGTAAAGCAACTATTCAGTCGCAGGGTTGTCCCCGGGTTCTTCACAGCCATCGTCTTTTGCTCGTCGCAGGTCATCTGCTGCAGCCGCGGCTTGAATGTCGGCTTGTTCAACTTTCCCCTACTGGGCGGATGCAACAGTGGTCGCTGTGGTCGAAGTGTCTGACCCGTTGAAGTGGCGACGTGATCGACGATCGACGTTTTGTTCGAGCCGGCGGAAACACGGCCCGGAATGTATCAGACCGGTCCAGATTTGACGAGCCTCCGCCTACTCGCCCAGCCGACGTTTGCCTTCCCAAAGCCAGGACGCGTAACCAAGGCGGTCTTTCCATGAACAATCCTCGCCGAGATGCTTCCCCCGGCGGGGACAGTCGCGCGCGGGACGCAGAATTCATCGCAGAACCTTCGCCACCTGCACATCAAAAAGCTGGTTGCCGACGGTATGACCACCGGTAATTCCCGGTTGAGAATATTGTAGTTCGGGGTGCCGCTTGGATTGCCCGGTACGAGTAAACCATCGGCTCAGCATAGCGAGATTGGAGCGAGCCGGAAAATAGTTTGGTGCGGTCTGGAGCAGATGCGTCCATACGTCGTGTGCACAGGAGAGATCGTCCATTTCCGCACAGATGATCGCATTCGTATTGCCCGCGTCCAGGTCTTCGGGCGCGGGACGCCGCGAAGCTGTAATTTCTCGTAGCGCCTCGCCTAATCTGTTCTGCCGCTCATAGGGGATCGCGAGATTGAAGTGCGCCTCAGCATGTTCTGGGCCGAGCAATACTGCGGTTTGTAAAACAGCAGTCGCCTGCGCGAACTCGTGCTGACCGAGGTAAGCAAGTCCCAAGTTCAAAAACAGGTCCCACTTCTCGAGGCCGAGTTTCACGGCCGCGAGGTATTCATTGATTTCTTCAGCATCGCGCCCGATCATGCGATACGCAAAACCCAGATGATAATGCGCTAGCGTGTCGTTCGGGTGCGATCTCAGATGCCTGCGATGCAGCATCACGGCCGCGGAGTAATTTTCTAGTCTCAGCACGAGGTCTCCCGGAACATCACATATTTCTCTGTCTGCGGCCGTCGCCCCGCTCACACCAGTGCCTGACAGGAACATCAGTAGCGCAGTCGCGGCGAGCCTTCTGGTCCCGACTCGTAACATCGTTGGTCACCGTGCGTCGCTACCGCGGAGTGGGGAGATGTAGAGAGTGATCGGTAGATGCCAGCCGGCGTAACTTACTAGCAAAAGCGGATAAACAGATACCCCATTCACATCTGTTAGCGGCCGAGAATCCGACAGGCTTGATTCCCAAGCCGTATACTTGGTTTGCAGGAGCGAGAGGAAAGAGTCTGGAGGCGGCGAAACGTGGTCCGCTAAAAAGCTCGACTCAGCGACCGTCGCCTCAAGCGGTGACCCAAGCTCTTGCAAACTAATGATCGAGCCAGCGTTCGGTTCGTTCGGACGGTGACCCGTCAGCTGGGGCGGCGGAGTCCGAAATGAGCCTGGCGCCTCGAAGCGGAGTAGCTTCGTCATGCTGATGAGAAGCTGCGGCGCTGTGCCGGATTCGGCCCTTTCAGGTGACCACCACCCGCTCGCAAGTCTTGCGGCAGTCGAGGTCGAGGCGGGTAGTTCTTGAGCGTTGGCGAGGGCCGCCACTAGCGCGACAATTGAGCACAGAACAAGGATCGAAGGGTGGCTTGACGCCGACCGAATCACCTCTGAGCGCTCTATTATATGCGGAACTAACTTATAGCTAGCGGCAGGACTTCCGCCTTCCGACTCCGCGATTGCTTCAAGTGTGTTGACCATGGCCACCACTCCTTCCGTGCTTGATACTTGAGGGTAGACACACGAGGGTGTTTAGTCTTAAGAGTTCTGTACAACTTCCATCTAATTTTGCTGTAACCGACTTAGTTCTTTGTAGAGCCGCCGTGCGCAGCCAACCACCATACTGCCTCTTCCCTCCATTTCGCCTGGATGCGGTAAATCAGCAGCTTTGGCGAGGCAAGAAAGAGGTAAGCCTAAGGCCTAAGACTTTCGACGTACTGCGCTACTTAGTTGATCATCCTGGTCAGCTCGTGACCAAGGCGATGCTGCTTGACGCGGTTTGGCCGTGTGTCGTTGTGAGCGACTCCATGCCGGCGACTTGTGTGGCGGAGTTGCGCAGAAATCTGGGCGACGATGCCAGGATCCCTCGTTTTATTGAGACCGTGCATAGGCGCGGTTATCGCTTTATCGCCAAGGTTACGACGACTGCGGCAGTTCGTGAGGTCACGCGTAAGCCGTCGCAGGTGAAGGTGAATAAGTCCAGACCGGCAATAGTTGGCCGCGAAGCCGAATTGGCCCGACTGCAAAAGTGGTACTCGCAGGTCCTCCAAGGCCAACGGCTCATACTCTTCGTTGCCGGTGAGGCAGGCATTGGCAAGACTACTTTCGTTCAGGCGTTCTTGGATGCAATCATACAAGACGGCACGGCGCGCGTCGGGCGCGGTCAGTGCGTCGAGCAGTATGCCTCAGGCGAGCCATACATGCCGGTGCTGGAGGCGCTGAGCCGGCTGAGCCGCGAACCCGGCGGCGAGCAGATAATCGAACTTTTAAACAAGTTCGCGCCGACGTGGCTCGCCCAAATGCCGGAGCTGCTGACTAACTAATTGTGTTCGACGAAGCCCAGTTGCGGCGCGTTCTGAAGAATTATGCCGCGTACTACAACCGGGTCCGCACGCATCTTTCATTGAACAAGAATGCGCCGCATGTTCGGCGCCCGCAGAAACTCGGTCGCATCGCAGCGATCCCGATCCTCGGTGGGCTCCACCATCAATATCTCTGGGTTTAGCTTTTGACTAAGCGCAACCTCCAGAGGCTCCGCTAAACGGCAATTCAATTGCAACCGTGACTGGACGCGGTCTTGTAACAGGTTTTGCCGTTGGGACCGTTGTACACACCCTTACCGTTTTTGGTCTTGGCCTCGCCGCCTCTGCTCGTCTGCGTCGTAGTAACTCCGTTCCCATTCTTCTCTGACTTCTAGGCGTTGCCGGTATTGGCATTATACCCGCCGGCTTGGTTTCCGTTGCTGCAGACTAAGCGTCCCTGCGCGTTGGTGGAGCACTCGGCGAAGGCACTGGAAGCGAGCGCCACCAGCAACAAGATTGTCATTGCGACTTTCATAACGCTCTCCTCGACAATTCGAACCTCAGGTTCGCATTAAATGAGGCCGCTCGTCCATCGCGGCAGCGTATGTCGGCGGGCATCGGCTGGCCCGTCAGATGGGTGTTGAGAAAGAGGACCCAATGCGGCTGGTGCTTTTCGCGGTTCTCGTTATACTCTCGGGTTTATGCCTCCTCTTTCAAGAATTGCTAGACTTCCTTATATGCTATACTGCGCTTCGCAAAGGAAGCATCAGAATGGCTCTCAAAGAATACAAACCTGGAACCGCGTTCAGTGGCGCCGTCGGAACGACGTTTGATGTTTCGAGCCCGGCTTGGCGGCAACGGCTGCGCGACAAGGAGAGTGTGCCGAACGGCAACGCTGAAATCGATCAACTCGCTGCAGGCGGCGTGCTCTTCAACGACATGCCTCCCACGGCGCTCTGTTGGCGGACGCGCTCCTGAATCCTGACCGGTCACAATCTCACTCCAATGGCTCGAGACACTGGGTTGAAACATAATGTTCCTAATGAAAAGACCGAGGGGACCAGTGCTCCCACGTTCACTGGTCATCGCAATCCTGATCGCGACTGTCCCCGGGTTCGACGCGTGCTCGCGGGGGAATGGCCAGCCATCGCCATCGCCGTCAGCACAAACGCAGCCGAGCAGCGTCGCCACCGCATTGCCGGCGCCACCTCCACCGGCGGCCGCTGCACAGCCGCCCGGACCACCGCCAGGTGCCGCTACCGCTCAGCAGTTGCAGGAGTTGGTGTCGCCGATCGCGCTCTATCCGGATATGTTGATAGCTCAGATTCTAGCCGGCTCAACCTATCCACCACAGGTCGCAGAGGCGAACCAGTGGCTCAAGGAACATACGAACCTTAAAGGCGATCAGCTTGCCGCCGCAGTCAATCCACAGCAGTGGGATCCGAGCGTCAGGTCGCTAACACAATTTCCACCCGTGCTTCAGACTATGGCCGACAACCTCGAATGGACCTCGGCGCTCGGCGAGGCCTATTACAATCAGCCTGCCGATGTGCTGAACGCCATCCAGACCCTGCGCAAGATGGCGGTCGATGCTGGAACGCTGAAATCCACAAAGGAGCAAACGGTAGAGGTCCAGGCGACGCCGCCGGTGGGAAATCAGGTCGTGGGCCAACCCGCACCCAGTCAAACTGTAATCATTCAACCTGCTCAGCCGAACGTGGTTTATGTACCCAGCTACAATCCGGCAACGGTGTACGGGACGCGGGTCGAATCGCCGCCGGGGTATACCGGTAGTCAACTCGCTGTCGCTAGCCTGCTCTCCTTCGGTATCGGCATGCTGGTGGGCGCTGCCATCAACGACAACAATAACCATTGGAATACCAACTGGAACAACGGTTCGGTCTATTACAACCACAATGTCTATGTATCCAATTCTACCGCTGTGGCGCGCCAGCCGTACTATGGGTATCGTCCGCCGGGCGCTTATCCTTCCGGCGCCTATGCACCGCGTCCCGGTTATCCGCCACCGGGCGCCTATCCGCCGCGCCCCGGTTATCCGCCGCGTCCTGGATATCCCGCAACTGGGTATCCGGGGCCGGTATCGTACAATGCGCCGAGCCAACGACCGACATATAACGGCGCCGTTCCAGCTACTCAGCCCTATAACCGGGCGAACACGAAGAGCTATGCGGCCAATAATCCAAATCTGACCAAGCCGGTCTTTCCGAATCAAAGTACTCTTCCTAACAACCCCGCAACTACTAACCAGAACGGCAAAGGTGGTGCGATGAAGTCGGGCGCGACGGGGACGGCGGGCAACCGACCCGCAGTCAATAACGGGCCCGCGGCAGCCAAACAACCCGCAACGGCGAAACCGTCGGCAAATAATCGTCCACCAGATCCGCAGCGCGGATTCGGTGGCGGTGGCAACGCGAAAGGCGGTCGCACTGGCGCCCTAGGCGGGTATCAGGAGGGCGGACTCGCTCAGGCTTCCAGCGCCCGGGGTCAAGCAAGCCTCGCTGGCAAAAACCCCAAAAATGGGGGAAGCGGGGCCGGCGCGCGCCCTGCCAAAGCCGGTCAGGGTGCTCGCCCAGCCGGTCAAGGCGCTCGCCGACCCGGCGGCTGAGGCGCTAGGAAGCGGGACAGATGAAGAAAGCGGAATCATCGGTGTCTGTGCAACGCCTCAGCCTCGTCGCACTCGAGGTTGCGATCGCATCAGGAAAAGCGCCATGCCGAATGTAATCATCAACCTCCGAGAAGCTATTGCAAAGGCCGGCCGGTTACTCTTGATCACGACATTGCTAGCGCTCTGCCTAGTGGATGGCCGGTACGCGTGGGCCAAATCCGCCACCGCTCAGCAAACCTTCGACTCGCCGGAAGCCGCGGTTAAGGCCTTGGGGACCGCCATCAAAACTGACGATATGGATGCTCTTGGGTCGATTCTTGGCAGCGACGCGGAACCGATTCTCTCGTCTGGAGATCCCGTAGCCGATAAGAACGCACGCGATAATTTCTCGGCCAAATACCAAGAGATGCACCGCATCGCCTACGA
>JBKQPD010000209.1:0-5212 GCA_052145175.1 Binataceae bacterium (SeqCode)
TGACGCGCACCCCGCCGCAGATCCAGCGGTACGCCGCATGCGCTTCGCTCAGCCGCGCGATCGCCCGCGCACTATTCACCCCTTCGCTCAACCCGTACAGCCACAGCGCCAGCAGCACCCGCGGATCCGTCGCGTCGCGTCCCACCGTGTGCGCCCGCGCCCTCAGCGGCGCGCTGAACCGGCTCAGGTCCAGTCCCTCCAGCACCCGCCAGATGGCCCGTGCCGGATGCTCCGCCCCAATCAGCGCCTCATAATCCAGCGTCTGCATGATCAACTGTTGCCGATTCGGTTCCCGCAGCCGCACGTCCTCGTCCATCACTCCACCTCCGCCGCACCCCTCCATTCATCCACCCCACGCGTTGCAAAGCGATCCCCGCAATGACAAAAATTCACAAACTCTCAACAATGAAAGTTGACCTGCTCGCCATCGCCTGGAATTTGACCTCGGTCGTTGTGACGGTGGTTCTTCACTCTGTAGGCACGGTGCTCATCGTTATCGAGCGGCCCGGCTGTTTAGTTTCGCCTCTCATCAACGGAAGGTGCTCCGCGGACAGCTTGTCGTCACGATCATCGTGATCGAATTGCTGATTCTCCACTTGATTGAAATTGGCTTCTGGGGGCTTTGTCTGTCGGCGCTCGGATTATTCAATAACTTGCGAAGCTCCTTGTACTTCGCGGGCATGTCATACACGAGCCTCGGCTACAGTGGGGCTGTCACCTCCCACGGCGGCGACTTCTCCGAGGTCCTCATCGCGATGATGGGCTTGCTGATGTTCGGCTGGTCGACGGGAATTCTCGTAACTACGGTCATCCGTTATGAAAAGGTGGCGCTCGGCTGGGACCCTGCGAGCGACCGGCCCCTGAAGCCCGAGCCTTAGACAATCCTTCGCGCCAGGGTGGGCTCGAGTTTGATGTGCACCGGCTTGTCGGTAACGGCCCGGTGCGCTTCTCGCGGCCTTCAGCGCCATGCTATGGAAAGCTCATCGCGATACCCGGGAATGGTGAATCATGGTCGATATTCAGGGACACTGCGATCCGCGTTTCGAACGAGTTCGGGCGGCGTTTGCCGAGAATTTCGCGCAGCGCAACGAATATGGCGCCGCCGTAACGGTTTATGTCGACGGCGCGCCGGTGCTCGATTTGTGGGGCGGCCACGCCGACCGCGATCGGACCCGCCCCTGGACCCGCGACACGCTCGTCAATCTGTTCTCGACCACCAAGGGACTTACCGCGATTTGTGCCCATCGCCTGGTCGATCAGGGGTTGCTCGATCTCGACGCGCCGGTCGCGCTTTACTGGCCGGAATTCGCGCAGGCGGGCAAAGACCATATTCGGGTGCGCCAATTGCTCGATCATCGCGCGGGGCTGCCGGCGCTGCGTCGCCAGGTGCCGGATGAAGCCATCTACGATTGGGCGGTGATGACGGCGGCGCTCGCCGCCGAGGAACCGTGGTGGACGCCGGGAACGAAACACGGCTATCACGCGATAACTTTCGGCTGGCTCGTCGGCGAAGTGGTGCGGCGGATAACCGGGAAGACGCTGGGCCGTTATTTCCGTGACGAGATCGCGGCGCCGCTTGGTCTCGACTGTTATATCGGACTCGACGCCGAGGACGACGCGCGCTGCGGGCAGATGCTCCAGTCGCCGCGGCCGCCCGAAGGACAGGTCAACATCTTCAAATACGCCCAGGATAATCCCGAGTCGGTTACGGCCAAGGCCTTTTTCAATCCGGCCGGCGCGATGAAGCTCGGCGCGGTGAACAGCCGGGCGTGGCGCGGCGCCGAGATTCCCGCCGCCAACGGTCATGGGACGGCGCGGGGACTCGCGCGGCTCTATGGTGCGCTCGCGTGCGGCGGCGCGCTCGACGGCGTACGCGTCCTCGGCCCCGAGGCGATCGCGCGATGCTCGACGGAAGAATCGAGCGGTCGCGACGAAGTGCTGCTGATCCCGACGCGCTTCAGCACCGGCTTCATGCTCACGCAGCCGCATGATCTGATGGGTCCCAATGCGCGCCCGTTCGGCCATCCGGGGGCCGGCGGCTCGCTCGGCTTCGCCGATCCAGAGGCCCGGATCGGCTTCGGCTACACGATGAACAAGATGGGCCCTTATATCCTGATCGATCCGCGGCCGCGCGCCCTGCTCGAGGCGGTATACGCCTCCCTCTAGCCGTCGCGGCGCTATTGCCAAGCGGCGGGCGTCGATACACGATAACGTCGGCGTCAGGCGAAGCGCAGCGGAGCCGAGCGGGCGAGTCCACGAGCTGCGAAACGGGAAAATATAATGACCTCGGGGATTACAGTCTGGTTTCCGATTGCGGTGATGCTCTTCGGCGCGGCCGTGGTGATCGGTGGGATGGTTATGGTCAACCGGTTGATCGGGCCGCGGAATCCGGGTCCCAAGGCCAAAGGCGAGGCCTTCGAATGCGGCAATCCGTCCACTGGGAGCGCCTGGGGCAGATTTTCCGTTCGCTTCTATCTCACGGCGATTCTCTTTCTGGTCTTCGATGTGGAAATCGTCTTCCTTTATCCCTGGGCCGTGGAATTGCGCGAGTTGGGGATGTTCGGGTTGCTCGAAGCGCTGGTGTTTATCGGGATTCTGCTGGCGGGTCTGGCCTACGCATGGCAGCGCGGCGCCCTCGATTGGGACTGAGCGCCGTCTCGTCTTGAGTCCCGAAACACTGTTCTGAGCGGACTTTTTTGTCCGCGCCGACGCCATTATCATTAGGTCGGGTTCCTGTAGATGGCGGTTGCCAGTGTGACTTTGCGGACTCCTCCGCCCGGACGCGTGCTGATTCTGCTGCTCGGCTCGATCGGCGACGTGGTGCGCGCGTTGCCGCTGCTCGGGCGAATGCGCGAGTCATGGCCGGCGGCTCATCTAGCCTGGGCGGTCGAGCCGAAGTCGGAGCCTGTTCTCCGCAGCCATCCGTGGCTCAACGAACTGATTGTTTATGATCGCACGCGGGCGCCGTGGTCCTTCGTGCCGTTCCTGCGCCGAATTCGGCGGGGCCGTTTCGACGTCGTCGTTGACCTGCAACGTCATTTGAAGAGCGGCATAACCTCGCTGAGTTCAGGGGCGCCCGAACGATGGGGTTTTGCCGCGGCCAACGTCAAGGAATTCAATCACTGGTTCTCCAACCGCCAAATCGCCGTGCAACCGCGGATGCGGCTCAAACTCGAACAGTATCAGGTCTTCGGCGACGCGCTCGGACTCGCTTCGACACCGCTGCGCTTTGGCCTCGAGCCGTCGCCGGAGGTCCAGGCTCGGGTCGGTCGAATCCTCGCCGACACGCCCCGGCCGCGGTTGGGCGTGATTCTGGGATCATCGTGGCCGAGCCGCCTCTATTTTCCGGAGTCGGTTGCCGCGGTGATCAGGAATCTGGCCGCGCAATCTATCGGCGTGCCGGGGCTTTTCCCCATCTTGATCGGTGGGCGCGAGGAACTCGCCCTCGCGCTGGCGGTGCAGCGTGAGCTTCGCGACCTGCCCGTGCTTGATCTCACGGGTAAGACGCGGCTGGAGGATCTGGCGGGAATATTCGCCGAATGCGACGTCGCGTGCGGACCGGATTCCGGCCCGATGCATATCGCGGCGGCCGTCGGCTGCCCGGTGGTCTCGCTGTGGGGCGCCACCGCCGCCGTGCGCTCGGCCCCCTGGGGCTCGGCCGAGTTCGCCCTGAGCGCGGAAATCCCGTGCAGTCCGTGCTACTTGCGGCGCTGTCCGATCGGCGGCGAGTGCATGCGCCGGATCGCGCCCGAGGACGTAGCTGCGATGGTCAGGCGCGCCTGCGCCGATGTGCGCACTCGAATGGGACCTGCCATGGAGTCCGCGCCCATCAGGCAGACGCGATGAGCCCGACCGCTGATCGAGTCGAGGTGGACGGCTGGCGACTGACGCTCGCGCTTCCGGCCCCCGTTCGCGAGCTGCACGACCGGCTCGCGGAGTTCGTGGTCGCGGCGGCTGACGGCAGGATCGTCGAACCGATGCGCCGGTCGCGCCACGCGCGCACCTTCCAGACGCAATTCGCGGCGGGCACGGGCACGCCGACCAGTCTCTTCGTCAAGGTGATCGAGCGGCCACGGCGGATGAAGGGTCTCAAACGAATATTCCGGGGATCGCCGGCGCGCCACGTCGTGCGCGTCACGGCTGAGCTTGTGGCCGCCGGGCTGAACGCGCCACCCGTGTGGATACTTGGTAACGAGATCGCGACGGGGCGTGAGCTGCTGGTGACGCCGCGGGCCGAAGGTAACGGACCATTGCATACCCTGGCGGGTTTGGCCGGGGCGGTCGCGACCAAACGCGCGATCTTGCGCGCGCTCGGCGGGGAAATCGCGCGGTTGCATCGCGGGGGCTTCGTTCATGGCGACCTCACGCCGTTCAATATCTTTATCGTGCGCGGCGAGCCTCCGCGGTTTGTGCTGCTCGATCATGAACGCACGCGGTGGAGCTTTTTTCTCGGCCGCACCCGTCGCCAACTCCGCAACCTCGTGCAACTGGGCCGCTTCAATCTGCCCGGCCTGAGCCGCACCGATCGGCTGCGGACGCTCGCGGCGTATGCGACGGCGATCAACTCGCGCGATCCGCGCGCGCTCGTGCGGCTGGTCAACGCGATGCTCGAGCGGCGGATTCGACGCGACGGCGGCCTGCAGGAAGTCAAACCGCCCTCGATGATACATTCGAACGCGAGCGTCTGATGGCAAAACTGGCGTTACCAGCCTGCAGACCGAAGTATTTGTCTCAGCCAGATGATCATACCGGCGATGACGCCGCCCCTGTCGGTTCCCTGCGGATAGCCGGAGTCGATCCTGAGCGCAACTTTGGTGGCGGCGAGACGCAGGTACTTGGGCTGACCCTCGAACTCTTGCGCATGGGTCATCAGGCGGAGCTGTTTTGCGATCCGGATGGGGCGTTGTGGCCGCGCGCGACGGCCGCCGGGATCGTCTGTCGGCCGTTGTGCGTCCGCAATGCGGTGGATCTGGGGGCGGGCCTGCGCTTGCGCGCGCTGCTTGCGGGAGGGCGCTACGATGTCGTGCACTTTCACACGTCCCGGGCGCACGCGCTTGCGCCCTACGCGCGTGGTCTGTCGCCTATCCGGGTTGTCACGCGGCGGATGGACTATCGGCCGAACCGGTGGTTTGGTGGGTACCTGTACAATCGCGCGGTTGACGGCGTGATCGCGATTTCGAATGGGGTGGCGGATGCGCTGGCGGACGGCGGC
>JBKQPD010000210.1:0-13637 GCA_052145175.1 Binataceae bacterium (SeqCode)
CGTGGCCAAGCTCGGACCGAACAGCCTGCAACTCGGCCGCGATATCTTCCTGCGCTTGGGGCGTCCCGGACAGAAGGCGCTCTATGGCCTGTCGAACCTGCCGCGCCACTTTGCGAAGGAGGACATCGAAAACGCCGCTAAGCGCGTGCTCACCTTGAGCCAACCGTCCTATCACGCACTCAAGCGCATCCTCGAGCGCCACGCCGCCGAGACGGAGCGCCGCGCGGCCGTGCCCGAGTTGCAACAAGCCGGCCCGCATATCCGCGACATCGAGGAATACCACGCCTTCTTCGAAGACGCACAACACCGCTTCGATGTTCCGACAACCGATACGCCGTAAACCACAGGAGACGATGCAATGACGATGACAATCACCGAACTCGAGCGCTCGCTGCGGGCGCTGCGCCTCTCAGGGATGACCGCCACACTCGAGAGCCGCGCGCTGCAGGTGGCACAGCAGCAGATGGATTTTATCGAAGCCTTCTCCGCCCTCGTCCAAGATGAA
The DNA here is from genome assembly GCA_052145175.1 of Binataceae bacterium (SeqCode). Lineage (GTDB taxonomy): Bacteria > Desulfobacterota > Binatia > Binatales > Binataceae > JAJPHI01. Next base: position 506 of record JBKQPD010000210.1, read on the forward strand.
CTCGATCGGCGCCGCTCCCGACTGATCGATCGACGCTTCGCGCTCTCGGGGTTACCCGAGCGCAAGGATCTGAAAGACTTCGACTGGCAGTACAATCCAAAAAACCCGCGGCGCGAAATCCTCGAACTGGCGACCCTCAAGTTTATCGACGAGCGCGAGGATGCGCTGTTCATCGGATCGCCCGGCGTCGGCAAGAGTCATATCGCGAAGGCTCTCGCACTCCTTGCCGTGCAGCGCGGCTACACCGTGTTCTATCGCGAGGCGCACATCCTCGTCGATGACATCAACCAGGCACGCGAGCTCGGCGAGCTACGAAAGTATCGCGCTACGATCAAAGCCGCCGACCTCGTGGTGATCGATGATCTGTTCCTGCGGAAGCTACCGCCGCACGCCGGCGACGAAATCGCCGACGTCATCATGAGCCGTTACGAAAAATCGTCGACGTTGATCACGTCAAACCGGGAAATCGACGACTGGACAAAGCTCCTCGGTGACATCGTCATCGTCACCCCGCTTCTCGATCGGCTGATGCATCACGGTCATCTACTCAAGTTCATCGGCAAGAGTTGGCGACTGAAGGAGTCCGCCGAGCGCCTTGCCAAAGGCCGTCAAACCGCGTAATCATCCATCGTCCCGTCACCGCAAGGTGGGGGATTTTGACCCGGCCACCGGTGGGGCATTTTGAGGTGGCCGCCGGGGACAAATATCTGGGTAAGAGGAAACCCGCCCAGAAACAATGGTGTGCGAGCGGGCCGAGCCTGCTCGGTAGAGAAACGGTAGAGACCGGCCGTCATTCCTGCGGTTCGACGCCGGATTCCTTGGTCGCAGGGTTCAGCCTCCGTCGGGTCAATTTCGGCGGCCACGCTCGATGCCCGCTCCGTCCATTCGTTCAGCCCGGCCGCGCGATCCACAAGAACACGGCGCCGGCTCGCCGCAGAAGCTCCTACAACACGCCAATTTGCCGCAGGAATCCGACCTGGTCGTAGAACAGATTCTCTTCGACGATCTCGCCGTTCTTCCACCGTGCGACGGTGCAGAACTGCAACTCGAACGTCCTTCCGGTCGCCTCGTGGACCTTGCCATCCAGCCCTTGCCAGGGGCCGATCATCTTGCCCTTCCATTTGGCAATGGTGCAGGTCCAATCACCCGACCCGAACATCACCTTGTATGGGTCATTCTCGAGATGATTCTCAATCGACTTGAAGAATGCTTCCGACTCCGCCTGGTGCGCGTCCCGACCACGCGTTGGATCCGCCTGCCCCGGCCAGAACACGGCCGTGTCGGCGGAGTGACGTTTCCTGAACACCTCCCAGTTCTGAGCGTTCCACGCATCGTCCAATGTTTTCATCCGCTGCAGGTTCTCTTCAGCGCTCATGATGTCACCTCATTACGAAACCAATCCATGCGGATCTGAATGTCCTTGAAGCCAGCCGCGCGGCGTTCACGAGGTTTTCCGCGATGAATCAAACGTCGTGGTGAAGAGTACCCTACCTGCTTTTCCGCAGGGCGCAAATTCTGCAGCGCGACCATCATGCTGCGCCGCAGTCTACTGAATCGACAATGGCCCGCCGAATGGATCAGGCTTGTGACGGAAGCGTGACCAGACCGAGCGAGACGGGTTGACCGAGTCGGCTCCCACAGGGTGTTCTCGCTCGCACGCCGGCTTAAGCCCCCGCATCCTTGCGGTTGGTAGAGGTAGTATGGCCAAACGTCGAGCCTGTCGCCGTTTCCTGATTTTCATTGGGATCTGTCGAAACGTCATCGAGCCTTGAGCCTCAAGCGTGAGCGAGAGGGCATACACCAGTCGACAGTCGAAGGTACTCCTAAAGCGCCTCAGTTGGTTGCGGACGACGAGGTTCCCGCCTCGGCCGTCGCGATGTAGGGGCAAGAAGGAACCGCTGAATGATGGCCAAGATATTGCCGGCACTCTTTCTCGGTCATGGTAATCCGATGAATGCCATTGTCAGCAACGGCTACACGGAGGCATGGCGGCGCATTGGCCAAGGAATCCCCAGACCCAAAACGGTCCTATCGATCTCCGCTCACTGGTTTGTTCCTCACACCGGTGTCACGATTTCCACTGCGCCAAGGACAATCCATGACTTCGGCGGATTTCCCCCAGAACTTTATCAGGTGCAATATCCCGCTCCTGGTGATCCTCCATTGGCGCGCCAAGTACAGAAGCCGCTAGAGCCTTTGCATGTGACGTTAGACGATTCCTGGGGTTTAGATCACGGGACGTGGTCAGTGCTCCGGCATATCTATCCCGCGGCTGACATTCCGGTCGTACAGCTCAGCATCGACGAGACCAGGTCCGCTGCGGTTCATCTTGAGATTGGTCAGAGGCTCGCACCGTTGAGGGCAGAGGGCGTCCTTATCGTCGGCAGTGGCAACCTTGTGCACAATCTTCACGCTTATGCCTGGGGGCGGCATTCGCGTGATCCCTACGATTGGGCAGTTCGCTTCGAGAATGAGGCAAAGGGGATGATGCGTGCCGGAGACTTCCAGCCGCTCATCAACTACGAAGCACTTGGCAAAGATGCGGCACTCTCGATTCCGACCCCCGACCACTATCTGCCGCTGCTCTATGTGCTTGCCACCAAGCAGCAAGACGAATTCATCCGTTTCCCCGTAGAAGGGGTCGATGGCGGGTCGATCTCGATGTTGGCGGTCCAGGTCGGATGAGAACCGGGGCATAAGACGCCGCGTCGCGGTGCGCACTAGCCGGGAACGACGGCATGCCTGCGACTCACCCGAGGAGGATCAAATATTCGGGTACTTGACTCAAGCGGTTTTCTTGCCCTTCGGCACCGTCAGCATGATAGAAATAATCGCGACCAGCACCATGAACAGGTTGAAGGCGAGCGCAATGATGGCCGCTTCGCGGATTGCCACATTGTTTTGACGACCCTGGAAGGTGATAACTCCTTCGAGCCAGTTGATGGCTGCCGGATTGGCACTGAGCGCAGTGAAGATAGATGCGGAAATCGCTACACCGAACGCGGCGCCGAGAGAGGAGGCCATTTTATAGATCCCTGCACCTGAACCCAACTGGGCGGCTGGTACGCTTGAGAGCGCCGCATCCGTCGAAGGTGTCGCGTAGAAGGCCAGACCGACACCGTACAGCGTGTAGCCGATAATCGCGAAGAGCTTGTATTGCGCGAGCATCAGGTTCGAGGGCATCAAGAGGATGATTGAGAGCCCCGTGATCAGGCAGCCTTGGATCATGGGCTCGCGCGCGCCAACCCGCTGTAGTAGCTTTTCGCCCACGCGAATGAACACGATGATGGCGATCGCATAACCAAGCGTCAGCATGCCCGCTTGCTGCGCCGTCATATTGCCGCCCAGCTGGACGAGTTGTAGCGAGACCAGCAAGGTGCCCGCTACGCCATTAAGCAGGAAATTAGAAATCGTCGCGCCGGTATAGGTCCGGTTGCGAAACAGCTTGAAGTCTACGAATGCGTTGGCGGTCCGAGACTCGATCCTGAAGAACAGCGATCCGAAAACGAGGGTGACGGCCGACAAGGATAGGATTAAAGGACTGGTCCAACCGGACTTGTTCCCCTGCGTAACGACGATCTGCAGCGCGATCATGGTCACCATGAAGCTCGCAACGCCGGCGAGGTCGAAATTGCTGGTGCTCTCGCCTTCGGCCTTGCTTTCGGGTGTGCCTTTCATCAAGGCCATGCCGAGCAGCGCGACCACGGCAGACGCGAAGAAGATCCAGCGCCAGCCGAAATTCTGCGTGACGAAGCCGCCGAAAAGGGAACAGAGGCCGGAGCCGCCCCATGAGCCAATCGACCACATGCTGACGGCACGCTGGCGTGCTTTGCCGTCCCAGAAGGTTTTAACTAACGCAAGGCTCGCCGGCATTATGCACGCCGCCGACAATCCCTGCACGGCGCGACCAGACAGCAGAAAGTATGGCGCTACAGTTCCGACCGGAGCGAAGCCGATTGCCAGCGAGCCGATGATACTCAGCACGAAGCCGGCCATCACAATTCTTACGCGACCAATTCGGTCGGCCAAGCCACCGATGAAAACGATGAAAATGCCAGAGAAAAGCGCGGTGATGGAGACCACAATGTTCATCGTACTGGTGTCGAGTCCGAGATCCTTCTGCATGTCTGGGGCGACGTTCAGCGTCGTCTGAGCGAATAGCCAGAATGCCAGGACGCCCATGATGATCCCTAATAGCAGCCTGTCGTTCCCCTTGAATCCCGCTCCGGCGCCGATTGAGCCAGCGGGAGGATTGAGCGCGCTAGTTGGCGAAGACATATAACCCCTCCTTGAGGACGTGGTCACTCTCGGTCGGCGAGACTCGAGATCATGTATGAGTTCATCAACATTCCGTCCTAGTGGATCGTATTAGTAACTCGTGGTTGAACTTGAAGCACGCGCGCGATGAACATGGCGAATTCAGACATGAAATTACTTAGGGATTGGCAAGGCTGCCAATGAGGTAGCCAACCTGATGGGTGGTCACTTGATCCTCCCGTGTGGTCTCAGGTGCGCTGATTGCCGCTGTTCGGGGCGCGATAGACGACGCCGTCCTTCATCACGAAATCCACCTTGGCGGTCGCACGGATATCGGCTATGGGATCTCCGGGCATGGCGACGATGTCGGCGAGTTTGCCCGGGCCGAGCACACCGAGATCGTTAAGGCCGAGGAGTTCGGCGGCAACGCTCGTGCCCGCCTTCAAGGCGCGCACGGAACTCAGCCCAGCGTTGACCATCGCCTGGAATTCGAGGATGCCATGGCTAAATGGAAACATGCCGCAATCGGTGCCATAGGCGACCTTTGCTGGGCTTTTGGACAATAACTGTTGGGAGGCGAGGATCTTCTCGTTGTCGCGCCGAAACTTCCATACCGCCTGACATGGCAGCGTACCGGCTTGTAGTTCATGCAGGTCCTCTTGCGTCATCTGCATCGTCGGGACGATATAAGCGCCGGCCCGCTCCGCCATCTCGATCCCCTCGGCGTCGATCAGATAAGCGTGTTCGAGACTGCGCGCGCCACAGCGGATGGCCTGCTTGCATCCGTCGGCGGCGCCCGTGTGAACGGCCACAGACATGCCGAGTTGATGGGCCGTAGATGTCAGCGCTTGCATCTCGTCGTCGAACCACGTCACCCGCGCGGGATCGTCGCCGGGGCTGAAATAGCCGCCGGTGTTCGTGGTCTTGATCCAGTCGCTACCAAAGGTGTGCTCGCGCCGCACCAGCGCTCTGATGCTCCCGAGATCATCGGCAATCGCCGAGACCGGCAACGTCCAGCGCGAGGCGTAGAAGCCTCGCAGATCGCCATGACCGGCACTCGCGCTGATGATATGCGCCGCGACGAAGAGCCGTGGTCCTTGTACAAGCCCGGCATTGAGCGCGTTGCGCAGATCGATCGTCGGCCATTCCGAATCGACGCTGCCGAGATCGCGTAGCGTCGTAAAACCGTACCTCATGTATTCGCGGGCGATGCTCAGTCCCTTGAGCGCCTTCGCCGCGGAAGATTGGAGCGTTTGCAGCGGGAGGTTCGCGGCATCCATCGTCAGGTGAACATGGGTGTCAATGAAGCCGGGACTCACCGTTCGCTCGGAGAGGTCAATCACATGCGCGTCCGACGGCCGGCGGACCGATCGGCTGATTTCGGCAATGCGATTGTCTTTCACCAAGATCTCTGCGGGTCCCGTCAGCGCCTCGGAAACCCCGTCAAATACTTTGCCGCACAACAGCACGGTCGCGCTCATCTCAAACCTCCCGGGATCGCTGCTCACTCGCCGAGGCGTCGGAGTTCCTACGACTCTGTCGATGGGGCCCTGGGAGGTGCCAGCCGTACTGAATGGCCATGAAGCGCAAGCTGAAGCAAAGGGTTCCGCCCAAGATTGTTGTCACAAGCGGCTGAATGTGTAGCACCTGGCCCATCGCCACTACGACCGAGCACGCAAGTGCTGCCAGAGCGTAGAGATCAGCGCGTAGCACGGTCGGTATCTCATTGACGAGCACGTCTCGCAGCATTCCGCCTCCGATTCCGGTTAGCATGCCGAGCAGCGCCGCCATCACTGGGTTGAGTCCATGGACGAGAGCCTTTTGCGTGCCTGCGACCGCAAAGAACGCGAGGCCTGCGGCATCAAACCACAGCACGGGATCAGCTAGCCTGGCGATGACGGAGTACCCAAAAAAGGTTAGAAAGCCGGCCAGCAAGGAAACGCCGACGTATGTCCAGTCCGCAATGGCTGCCGGCGGAACTGCTCCGATCAGGAGATCACGGGTGATGCCTCCGGCATTTCCCGCGGCAAAAGACAACACCATCACACCGAAGATATCCAGTCGATGCTTGACCGCCGCCGCCGCGCCGCTGATCGCAAACACGAACGTGCCACCGAGGTCCAGCACCAGCAAAAAAATGTGTGTCACGGGGTGTCTCGCTCAAACAGGCACACTTGGCTTTGAGATCTTGAGCAAACCGATCGACAGCATTGAATTCCTCAAGCCGACAACCAAGCTTGCGCCGCGACGACCAACGTCTCGACACCCGTTTCCAAGGTTGGATGGATCACCGGGGCAAATTGGGGGCTATGGTTGACCGGCAGCTTATTGAGCGTGCCGGCCGCCTTTGCCTTGGCATAAGTATCCGGATCGGTGCCGCCTACGAACCAGAAAACCGACGGAACGTGCCAGGCCGTGCCGAAACAGCCGAAATCCTCGCTCGCCGGCGCGGGTCCCGTATGTTGCACACGCGCTGGGGAGAAATGGGCGCGGAATGCTTCGGCGATCCGGTGACTTGCCGCCTCGTCATTCACATTGAGCGGATAACGGTCCAATGGCGTAATCTCTGGTTTTCGAGGCGCGCCCGACGCTTCGGCCTCGGCGTTCACAATCCGCTCGATTGCCGCGAGTACGCGCGTGCGCACGCCGGCATCGAACGTCCGAACATTTAGCTTGATAAGTGCGTCGTTCGGGATGACGTTCTCTTTGGTGCCGGCTTGCAAGACACCGATCGTAACGACCGCTGCCTCGGCCGCAGCCACCTCGCGGGAAACGACGGTCTGGAGCCGCATGACCGTCGCCGCGGCCATGACAACGGGGTCAATGCTGGCTTGTGGCATCGATCCGTGGGCACCACGACCGAACAGCCTAATCTGAAGGCTATCCGCCGCCGAGGTGATGGGGCCGGCACTGCCCGTGATTTCGCCGGCCGCTCCGAGCATGACGTGCTGGCCAAGCACGACTACTGGCTGCGGAAAACGCGCGACTAGGTTGTCGCTGATCATGGCCTGGGCGCCTTGTGCCGTTTCCTCGCCGGGCTGGAAAACCACCATCAGCGTGCCGCGCCAGAAATCGCGCGCCTGAGCGAACAAGGTGGCGGCGCCAGCAAGCCAGGTCACATGCATGTCATGGCCACACATATGTCCGACCGGCACGATCTTTCCTTCGGCGTCCGTCGCGGTCACCTTGCTCGCATAGGGAAGACCGGTCGCTTCTTGGATGGGTAGCGCATCCATGTCTGCGCGCAGCATGATCGTTGGCCCTTCCCGATTACGAAGCAGGCCAACCACCCCCGTCTTTCCTACCCCAGTCGTCACCTCGTAACCGGCCTTGCGAAGCCATTCTGTGGCAAGCGCAGCGGTTCGCGTCTCCTGCATAGACAACTCGGGGTGGGCATGCACGTCTTTGTACAGGGCTTCAAGGTCGGGGATTAGCCGATCAAGATTCTTCAGGACCGGCTCCGAGGCAGTTGCTGTCGTCGTGTTCATGGCCATCGTCCTCGCAACACGGGTGGATTTAGAGGTGAAAGTGTCGGTCAATTTCAAAAACCACGCAGTCAGAAGCACGCAGTCGCAAACAAAACTCTCGCGCAACGAATACTTTTCATGCTTGTTGTTCTCGTCCCGACCGCTGGCGCACATCTGCCCTCAGGCGTACGCTGCATCGAGTCTCGATAATACCGCGATAAGAGAGTCGAGGGGGTAGAGTGCATGAACAATGCCGCGCTTCTTAATCTCTCTCTAATTGCCTGCGAGGCATGTGGGCGGACACTGACGCTCGCGCTGGGGGTATGGGCGACGCTCGGCTCATTCACTATTGCCGCAACGCCACAGCCAACTGTCCAGGAGTCCCTCGCGGAACCTTTCGTCTCGCTGTCCCCAGCGAGCATGCCTCGCATCGGCACAATCGACGAGCGATTCCAGTCGTACAACGTAGAAATGCTCGAGGTCACCGGCGGAAAATTCTGGAGACCCTATGGGCCTGAGTTCGATGCGCTACTGAAGAAGGCACGGCGGACGCCCAGCTTATCGACCAGTAATACGCCCACCGGTATGGATCCGGCCTTGTATCAGTATCGTCCGCCCATCGATCTGAAGAGTCCGCGACTGCGGGAGCTGGCCGCCGCTTTGGGTCCCGCCTATATGCGGGTCAGCGGCACATGGGCTAACACCACCTTCTTCGCCGATGCCGATCCAGCGCCAAAGGAAGCACCTCCGGGCTTCACGGGTGTACTAACCCGCAATCAATGGAGGGGGGTGATTGAATTCGCGGGCGCCGTCGACGCGATGATCGTCAGCTCGTTTGCGGTAGGTTCGGGTGTTCGCGATGCGCAGGGTGTGTGGACCCCGGCGCAGGCGCGCCTGATTCTCGACTACACGAAATCGATAGGGGGTCGAATTGCCGCCGCGGAATTCATGAATGAGCCGACCCTCGCCGCCATGGGCGGTGCACCACGCGGCTACGATGCGGCCGCATATGGCCGCGATTTCAAGGTTTTCCAGGCGTTCGTCCGCGAAACAGCCCCCGACATGCTGATCCTCGGACCGGGCTCAGTCGGCGAGACGGTAGGCCCATGGGGACTCGCCTATGGCAGCCTGCCGGTCCTCAAGACCGGTGACCTACTGGCTGCGACTGCTAGTCCGGTAGATGCGTTTTCCTATCACCATTACGGTGCCAGTTCACAGCGCTGTGCCACGTTCGGAATGCCAGGGACCACGGCCGCGGCAGCGCTCTCCGAGGAATGGCTCGCGCGCACGGAACAGACACTCGCCTTTTATCGCAAGATGCGGGACGAGTTTGAGCCGGGCAAGCCCTTCTGGGTCACAGAGACCGCCGATGCGGCGTGCGGAGGCAACCCGTGGGCCGCGAGCTTTCTGGACAGCTTCCGTTACTTGGACCAGCTCGGACGCCTGGCCAAGCAGAACGTTCTCGTCATCATGCATAACACGCTTGCCTCGAGCGACTATGGACTTCTGAACGAGCAGGATCTGACACCTAGGCCGAATTACTGGTCCGCACTGCTGTGGCGGAAGCTCATGGGCGCTACCGTGCTCGAATCGGGTGTGCCCATTCAAGCCGGGATGCACATCTACGCGCACTGCCTGCGCGGGAACGCTGGAGGGGTCGCTGTGCTGGTACTCAACACGGACAAAAAGCGGTCGCGCAGACTGTCGGTTCCGTTGACCAGCAAACGCTTTACACTCTCGACGCATGAACTTGAGGGAGGGAGTGTCGCACTTAACGGAGCCGAGCTCCGCTTGGGTGCACATGACAGACTACCCGCGTTACGGGGCTTGGCAATCGCGGCGGGCACAGTAACGCTGTCACCCGCGACGATAAACTTTTTCGCCGTACGGGAGGCACATAACCCGAACTGCCGTTGACCGTTTTGCGCCTCAGGTAGCTCTGGGATCGCACCGGCCGCGTCACATGGGGAAGGGGTCGAACTGGATGACCTCTCGGCACAAAATCAACACCACCGGCCGCGCTAGATGGTATCTCGTACTGACTACGTGCTGCGCCTTCTGCTCCGCGCCGAAGCTTCTACTGGCTCAGTCCGTGACGGACGTCTGGGATCGCCCAACACTCACAGGCGACTGGGACGGTCTTCGCACGCAACTCGAGAGGCTAGGAATCACTTTCTATGCTAACTACACCTCCGAAAGCGCAGGCAACCTCTCAGGGGGGGTCGCACAGGCGGCGCGATACGCGCAACAGCTGGAATTGGAAACTCTCCTAGATCTACAGCATCTGGTGGCGGTGCCGGACGCACGCATTGAGATCACTATGACAAACCAGCTCGGTCGCAGCCTCAGCAACGATGCGATGCACAACCAGTTCCAGGTTCAGGAGTTGTACACCGCAGGTCAGAATACTCGGCTGGCAGAACTGAATTATCAGCAAGATTTCGCCGGCCACGGCGTCACTGTACAGCTCGGTTGGTCACCGGTAGGCGATCATTTCGCTACACTGCCGGATTTTTGCAAATTTCAAAACGGCATTACCTGCGGTCATGCGAGTGCAATGACCGTCAACAGTGGTGCAGACAACTTCCCCGTTGGGGAATGGGGTGCGAGCGTTAAACTCCTCCCGGATGCAGGCTTCTACGCCGCCGCGGGAGTCTACCTCGACAATCAGAATGTCGGCAATGCGGACGGGGGATTTAATCTGGGCTTTCAGCACACGGGTGAGTTCTTCCCAGTTGAGCTCGGGTGGAACACCGGGTTGGGAGAGAATCAACTCCCTGGTCACTATATCGTAGGAGCGTACTACAACCGCACTGACACGCCAGATGTGCTCGCGGACATCAATGGCGGCTCCGCGGGCCTTACCAGCGAGCCCTTTCTTACCCATCCGGGCCGCGATGGCGGCTACCTCATTGCGAGTCAGACAGTCTATCGTGATGCAGGAAACTCAGCCCGCCGCGTCTCGGCGGGAGCCATGATCGCGGTGGGCGATCGCAGCACATCAACGTTCAGTTCGTTCTGGTCCGTAGGCGGCGTAATCCAGGGTACCTTCAGTGGCCGTACTGGTGACTTCATTTCGGTAATGTTTGCCCGCGCCAATACTAATCCGCGCCTTTCACAATACCAGCAGGACCGGGATTTCATTGCGCCGGGCACGATCGAGGTTCAGACATGGGAGGCTGCCGCCGAAATCGACTATGGCGCACTGATCACACCGTGGCTAACGCTCCGGCCGAACGTGCAATACATCCTCAGGCCCGGCGGCGCGGGTATTATTCCCGATGCTCTAGTGATTGGACTCTATGCCCAGGTGTTGTTCTGAGCTGCAGCTGGCCGGTGGGTTTCCGATCTGCTCTACCGGCGCAATGCTGCTTGAGGTCTACCGAAAGTCGACCGGTAGAGACCTCCCGCGGCAGCAAACGCGGGGATTTCGTGGGATTTCCAGCCTCCGGGCGTACTACCACCAAAAGTCCTCGGGTAAGAATCTCAAACAAGTGATTTGGTCACCCGATACCTGACGGTCACCACCGGCGCGTTTGGGTCGAGTCCGGAAGCTCGATCAATCAGCAGTCATTAGGCTCCGCCCTCCCTGCCATTATAAGAACAATGTTTGGATCTCAGTCGTCGTCGCAGGCCGCGTGCTGAGGGTGAATCCGTAGCACGCGGTCTGCAATCATGCCGGCGAAGAAGCAGTCGGAGATTGCCCCGCGCCGCGTTCCTCTTAGCCGTGCGATAGATTGGGAAACTACGCGGCTTTACCCGCAACTGTGGCAGCGGGAACTTCGATCAGGCGGCCGGTTTTGACGTCGTAAATATATCCGTAGATTGGGATGGCGCGCGGCACCAGCGGATGACTTCGGATGCGTTGTACATCGTCGACGACGCTTTGTTCCTGATTAGAAATAGTATGCCATTTGATGAATTTTCCGGTAACCGATCCCGGGCCCTTGCCGACATCGTGCCAACCGGTCGAATCGATCGTAGCCGTCTCGAGACTCTTTTCCAGCAGCGACGCGATGATATCGTCGGTAAACAGTTCCATCCCGCAATCCGTGTGGTGAATCACGAACCATTCGCGTGTGCCAAGCAACTTGTAACTGATGACGAGAGAGCGGATAGCGTCATCGCTGGCGCGGCCGCCGGCGTTACGAATCACGTGTGCATCTCCTTCGGCGAGGCCCGCGTACTTGGATGGATGCAAACGGGCATCCATGCAGGTCAGAATGGCAAAACGGCGCGCGGGCGGCAATGGAAGCTTGCCCTTGTCACCGAAATTGCGCACGTAATCGGCATTCGCTGCGAGCACTTCATCGAGTACTTTGCCCATGAATCGCTCCGGTCCGGTGTGACGAAATCGGGTGATCAGTGTAGAGATGCGACTGGCATGCGGAAAGGAACTTTCGGTTACATGCTTATAACGCTTAGTAGTGCTACTTCACTTCCGCTTTCTTGCGATTGAAGTTGTCAAAAGCACCCTGGTTCGAAATAACCGACAATCTTCCACAGTACGCTGAGTTTCCGCCTCTTCCACCCGAGCCTGAACTCACTCGCTGATCGAGTCTATCCATAAGTGGAAGATTCTGATGCCGCAAACCTGCCGGTCGCCACCGGCAGGAGAGAGACTTGCCGGATGCCGACATTGGCGGCAGTTTGGACCACCATGGTGCTGTAGGCCAAGTGCTGCGTATTGGGAGCCTTTCGGAGGCAACGATAAGGCAAACCTTGCGATATCCTTCCTTTGCAGGAAAGGAAATACCAAATGACCGACACGCCGCGGAAGATTGCTCTCGTCACGGGTGCGACCAATGGCATCGGCACCTGGACCGCGCTAGGCTTGGCGAAGGGCGGTGACATCGTGGGTATCGTCGCGCGCGAGCGGGCGCGGGGCGAGGCGATGCAGAAATGGCTTGCGGAGCATGCGCCCGCTAGCCGAATTGATCTGTTCGTCGCCGAGCTTTCTTCGTTGGCCGAAGTTCGACGGCTCGCGGCCGAGGTCAAGGCGCGCTATCCGCGGCTGGATCTGCTGATCAACAACGCCGGGTTGGCGTGCGACAAGCGTGAACTGACGGTTGACGGCTTCGAGCGGACCTTCGCAGTCAATCATTTGGCGCCGTTTCTTCTCACGCTGGAGTTGCTCGATCTGCTGCGTCGGTCGGCGCCGGCGCGGATCGTCAATGTCGGCTCCAGTTCTTCCGACCACGCCACACTCGATCTCGACAACCTGCAATCCGAGCGGCGCTTCAGCATCATCGGCGCCTATGGCCAGTCGAAGCTGGCGATGATGCTGTTCACTTTCGAATTGGCGCAACGGCTCGAAGGGACGGGCGTTGTGGTCAACATTGTCCATCCGGGCACCGTAGCGACCAACATCTTCAACCTCGGCGGCTGGAAAGGAGCATTGATCACGG
>JBKQPD010000211.1:0-18224 GCA_052145175.1 Binataceae bacterium (SeqCode)
ATTCCCGCGCGTGGCTGCCGCGCGAGGAATCCCGGATCAGTTTCCGCTCCCTTGGCTCACATCGGCGCGATTTAAACGATCTGGCTCCTATTCGGCCTGCTTAGCAGGCGTGCGACCTCATCCTCGACGCGGCTGCCCCTGAAATTCTGGATTCAGGTCGACGATCAGCTCCGCGGCCTTTTAGAGACCCGTACCCGGCCAGGCTCGACCACCGTGAAGCCATCCCGCAGCCGCTGGCCCAGCTTTGCTACCGCCTCGACCACCGCTCCGGGTTTGGCTCGCCGTGCACGTCCGCGGAACTTCACGAGGATGACGCCTGCCGACGGTCGCCTCCAGGCATACACCAGCTCTCCGAAGTCGGCATCCTCGGTGAGCAGCACGCGTCTCTCGCTGAACGCGCGCGCCATGACGCGCTCGTCGACTATACCCGCCGCGACTTCCGCGATCGCGATCACGTCATGGCCAGCCGCGCGCAGCGCCCGGACGACCGGACCCGCGCAGCTTTCGTCGGCCACGAACTCCACGTTTTAGGACTTGGCCGCGTCTGGGACATCCGCGAGGAGCACCACTTCCTCGTGCGCTACGCTCGCCGCCCCGTAAGCGATCGCGGCGCGGATATCCTCGGGTCTCAGATGCGGATAGTCCTCGAGGAGCTCGCCCTCACTCTCGCCCTCAGCCAGTTTGCGCAGAATCAGCTCCACCGGGATCCGGGTACCGCGGATCACCGGCTTGCCCATCATTACTTCCGGGTTGATCTCAATTCGCTCGGTCGTCATCGCCGTTCCTCGCACCCGATGACTATAGCTCAAGCTTACCTTGTAGTCGCGCCACCTCATCCTCGACGCGGGTGCCTTTGAAGAAATCCGGATTCAGGTCGGTCTTGGCGCGCACCGCGTTGACGAAAACGAAATCCCGGAAGTCTTCCTCGTTGATCAAACCGTGCTCGACCAGTTCCCACGCCTCGTAGGCGGCGTCGCGCATGTCGGGAAGGTCGAAGTGGCCGAGGTCCGAGCTGTAGATCGCGTTGAGCCGTGCGCCCAGCGGATTGATCCGCGAATCGAAAGCGAGCGCCGCGAGCCGATCGTCACCCTCGCAGCCGAAGAAGAACTTCGGCACGAACAGTTCGCGGATATCCTCCTTGGACTCGATCGCGCAGTGCGCCCACTCGTCGATATCTTTGCGGCTCGCCGGGTCTTCTTCCCACGAGCCCCATAGCAACTGCGATTCGTCCTGACCCAGCCGCGCGACAAGCGCGTCGCCGTAGTCGCGGCCATACTCAGTGAACAGTTTGCGCATTAGTTCGCGATCGAGATTGCGCGGATCGAAATTAGCCACACTCTCACGGTTGTGTTTCTCCCAATGGCCGATCAGATCGCTATAGAGGCCGCAGGCCCATCCAGCGCCGCCCTCGAGAAACGCGAAGCGCAATTCCGGAAAGCGCCGCGTGACGCCGCCGAAAAAGAGCGCCTTGCAGATCGCTTCCGCCGACGCCGCAAAATGGCCGATATGGTTGTGCATGAAATTGGAGATCGACCCGCGGAAGCCCAGCCCGGCGCTCGGCGAATGGAAGGTCGGCGCGACTTTGAGTTCGCGGCACTTGCGCCAGACCGGATCGTAATCGTAGGCGCTGTCGAGACCGAACGTGTCGAGCCAGAAGCCATGCGGAGACGCCTCCAGTGGCCGCCGCACCCATCCCGCCATCACAATCGCCTTCAGGCCGAGCGTCCCGACCGCGTACTCGAGCTCCGCGATCGCCTCGGCCGGCGAATGCATCGGAATCACCGCGACCGGCGTCATGCGATCGCGATACTCGCGAAAGATTTCGGCGTGCAACTGGTTCCACGCACGGCACACGGCGCCGCGCAGTTCGTCGTCGGCCAGATGCATCCCCAGCAGCCCGATACTCGGATAGATGATCGTATAGTCAAGGCCCATCTCGTCGAGCCGCTGGTGCAGCAGCCGGGGCAACGAGCTGGTCGCGCGATCGAGCGTATTGCGCGTCGGATGGACCCACCAATGCGGACGCGGCACGCGTTGCCGGCGGCGCTCCTCCGGCGTCAGCCGATACCAGCGGAAATGCCAGGGGCTATCCGGCAGCGACTTGAGCCGATCGACCATCGCACTGCCCGCGACGTTTTTCAAATAATCGAAAAACGCCGGTTCGAACTCGGCGACGTGGCCGTCCGAGTCGATGATCGGATGATTCAACCGCTCACGAATCCGGGCCGAACGGGACTTCTCACGCATCGCGATCCTCCCGCGCGTCGTCTACGGCTCCTCGCGCTCGAGGCCGTCGAAGGCGCTCAAGTCGCTCATCGGCAGGCCGAAGGCGCTCTTGCCGAGAAACTCGATCGATTCGTCGCTGTCGAAGGGATGGAAGAGGCCGGCACGCACGTCACGCACGTAGCGCTCGAGCGGCAGCTTGCGGAAATACGAGACGCCGCCGACCGCACGCTGCGCCAGGTCCACCGCCCGCACCGAATTCTCAATCGCGACCAGCCGCGCCGCCACCGCCTTGCGCGACCAGGTCGCGCCATCGTCGACTTCGAGGTCAGCCGCGGCCTTCCACATCATCGCGCGCGCCGTCTCGATCAGCATATCCATCTCGCCCACCTTGTTGTACACGGACGGCAGATGGCTCATCGGATGGGGCAGCGGATAGCGCGGACGATCGCGCATGAAGTCCACGGTAAAATTCCGCGCGGCGATCGCAATCCCGATATAGGGCGCACCGATCGTGAAGGGCGCTTTGGCGAAAATTCGCGTGATGCGTCCGGTGTTCGACACCAGCCGCCGCAGCACAATATCGGACTCCTTGACGAAGGCGTCCTTCAGCTCGGAGCTGCGCGAGGCCGACGCCCGCATCCCCATCGTGTACCAGTCGTCCTTGAAGGAAAGCCCGGGCGTTTCGCGTGGCGGGATGAAGAACGTGATAATCGTGGGACCTTCGGGCGCGTCGTCCCAGGTCGCCTCGGCGAAATAGTAATCGAGCGCGATACTCTGGGTGCTGAAGATCTTGCGGCCGTTGACGATCCAGCCGCCGTCGACCCGCCGCGCCTTGGTGCGCGGATGCAGCACGAGGACCGAATTGTCGGGCTCCGAGCCCGACCCGCCGCAGGTCAGCCGCTCCCGGGCGATACGCCGGATCTTCTCCTCGACGTTGGGCTGCTTGAACTTGCGCCAGAGATCGATCAGCAGGCCGATCACGTTGAAATGCATGTTGATCGCGAGCGCGGTCGCACCGCAGCCCTGCGCCAGCCGCTCCTGCGCTTTGATCCGCTCGAGCATCGTGGCGCCCAGTCCGCCCAGCTCCTGCGGGATGATCAGGGTGGTGTAGCCGGTCTCTTTAAGCCGCGCGTAATTCTCGAAGGGGAAGGCTTCCTCGATATCGTACTTGGCCGAGCGCGGGGCGAATTCGTCCCCGAGCGACCCCGCTAAATCAAGAAACCGCCGTTCGCGTTCGGTATGATGCTGATTCATCGCCGTATGCCTCTCTCCTTGACGCCGCTCCGGGGGGCGGCCGAGTCTGCGAGGCGCGGCCTAAATCCAGCCGCCCCCCGACTTTGTTTGGAACGCAACTCGCGGACTCGTCTGCTCGTTCCGCTTCGCTCCACTGGCGCTCGCCTGCTCGGCCCCGCTGCGCTCCGCCTAGCGTGTTCGGCCGCCACCCGCGGGGAAGGCGTGCCGCGCTGAGGGCGAGCATAAGCGCAATCGGGGCGTCCGCGCCAGCGCCCGGGACACTGGTTGAAGAGCGCAAAGCTGCTCGCTTGAAGCAGTTTACTTGATGTTCCGGTATGACTGGGGTTATACTTCTGCGGGTGAAAACCGCAATTTCGATCCCCGACCCGCTATTTCGGACCGCCGAGCGGCTCGCCAAGCGCTTGGGGATACCGCGGAGCCGACTTTACGCCCAGGCTATCGAACGTTACGTCGCGGACGCTGAAGAAAATGGCGTGACCGCGCGGCTGAACGAGGTTTACGCGGGATCCGGCTCCGGTCTCGATCCCGCTCTGGCGGCATTGCAGGCGATTTCCATTTCATCCGAGCCTTGGTGATGAAGCGGGGCGAGATCTGGTTGGCGTCGTTGGCGGCGCCGTTGGGTTCGGAACCCGGCTATCGCCGTCCCGTGCTGATCGTACAGGCGGACGCGTTCAACCGGAGCGCGATTCAGAGAGTGATCGCCGCGGCAATCACTTCGAATCTTCGGCTGGCGGACGCACCGGGCAATGTGATGCTGCGGAGACGCGAGAGCCGGCTCACCAGAGATTCGGTGGTCAACGTTTCACAGCTTGTAACGTTGAGCAAGAATTTTCTCGTGGAGCGCATCGGCAAGATTCCACCGGCCCGCCTGGACGAAATCGCAGAAGGCCTGCGTCTGGTATTGGCGTTGTGAACCGGCAGGCTCCTGCACAGGCGGCGCTCCGCCGTCTGCGTCAATGTGAGTAGAAATGTGGATGAAGTTCGGCCTCGGGTATATACCCAAGCGCTTGACGAAATATTGCCCGCAGAGTTCCGGTGTCGATCCTCGGATGTACCGGAATGGTGAGAGTCTGACGAGCGCCATCGCGAAGTCTGCGCAGCTTGACATGACTGCCGCGGCGAGCTTCAACGACAAATCCGAATTGGTTAAAAATCGAGATTAGCTCGTTGCCGGAGAGCTGCCTAAGCTTTGGCATCGAGCACGGGAGGGTCTAGTTCGATAGTGGCCAGGATTCCCGGCTGATCGACGAAACCAAGTTCCGCGAGGTTTTCGCCTTCCAGCGCCAAGCCGATCGCTTCCTTGAGATTTTCAGTCAGTTCATCGAGGGTCGTGCCCTGCGTAACCACCGAAATGTCTGGAGCTTCGGCGACGTAAAATTCATCGCCCTTGAAGATCCGTACATGAATGATCCGTTTCATAGCAAAAGCTGTATTCCGACTATGCAATCTGCGCAATAACTAAAATTATAGGGTGCGACGGGCCCGTCGATGGCGCGGGAGCCTCTACGACGTCGCGATGGAATACGCCCGTCCGGCGTGCAGTCGGGCGACCGTGCGGTCGCGGCCGAGCACCGCGATCACTTCATAGATTCCCGGGCTCACGGTGCCGCCGGTCAGCGCGACCCGCACCGGCTGCGCGAGCTGACCGAGTTTCAGATTGAATCGGGCGAGCATCCCCTCGAAGACCGTCTGCACCGCGGCTTCGGAGAATTCGCCGTCGAGGGTGGCGAGTCCGTCCGCGAGAGCTTGCAGCGGCTCGGCGATTTCGGGCTTGAGAAATTTCGCCGCCGCTTTCGGATCGATCGTGATCGCGTCGTTCAGATAGAAGCTCGCGAAATCGACCAGTTCGAGCAGCGTCTTGGCGCGCTCGCGCAACGTCGCGATCATCCGGCACAGCCAGGCGTCGTCGCTCGGCACGGTCCATCCGCGCTGCGCGATGAAGGGCCGGACCTCGCGCGCAAGCTGCTCGAGCGGGCGGGCCTTCAGATAGTGGAAGTTGAGCCACAGGAGCTTTTCCGCGTTGAAGATACCCGCCGACTTGCCGCAATTGGCGAAGTCGAAATAGTCGAACATCTCCTGCTTCGAGAAGATCTCCTGATCGCCGTGGGACCAGCCGAGGCGCACCAGGTAGTTGAGCAGCGCTTCGGGAAAGTAGCCGAGGTCGCGATAGGCGAAGACCGAGGTGGCGCCGTGCCGCTTCGAGAGTTTCTGCCCGTCGGGCCCCATCACCATCGGCAGATGCGCGTAGGCGGGCGGCGTCAGGCCGAGCGCATAAAAGATCTGCATCTGGCGGGGCGTGTTCGGCAGATGGTCGTCGCCACGCACGACGTGGGTCATGCCCATGTCGGCGTCGTCAAGCACGGTCGCGAAGTTGTAGGTCGGCACGCCGTCCGAGCGGAAGATAATGAGATCGTCGAGCTCGGCATTCGCGAACACCGCGCGCCCCTTGATCAGATCATCGACGACGGTCTCGCCGACCTGCGGCGAGCGGAAACGGATCGTATAGTTGCGGCCCGCTGCCTTCTCGGGCAGCGCGACCTGGCCAAGCGCGGACGCCGGCGTGCGCTCACGGCAGCGGCCGTCGTAGCCGGGCTTGCGATGCTCGCGCTGGGCCAGCTTGCGCATCTCGTCGAGTTCCGCCGCCGAGCAGTAGCATGGATACGCCTTGCCCTCGCGCAGCAACTGGCGCGCACCTTCGCGATAACGCTCGAAACGGTTGGACTGGAAATACTGCGGATCGGGCGGTCCCTCGTCCCACTCGACACCGAGCCAGCGCAGGCTCTCGAGAATCTCGTCGAGCGATTCCCGGGTCGAGCGCTCCTGATCGGTGTCGTCGATCCGCAGGATGAAGGCGCCCTTCTCGTGACGCGCGAAGAGATAGGCGAACAGTCCCGAACGGACGTTGCCAATATGCAGCGCGCCGGTCGGACTGGGCGCATAGCGTGTGCGAACGGTCACAGGGTGTTGTGTTCCTTTTTTCAGGTTCAGATTGAGAATCTAGCAGGTTATCGCGAGGCGGGCTTCCGCTCAGGGTCACGTGATGCACGCGAATCAGTACACTTCGTCGTGGTCGCCGACATTGATCGGCACAATCGCTGACTCCGTAATCAACATCTCAAGCGTGATTCTGTTGCTGAGATTAATTGAGACGCTATGCAATCCCGACAATTTCCCCTTCAAAGTGTGCAGCCGCAACGACGGGTGATAGGGATTGGCCTGAAGCAATTTGAGCGTTTTGGCGTACTGGCCACTTGTTTCCGGGTGAAGCCGCAAGAAGCGCGCGGCCCGCCGATTGTACTGCTCGGTGAAAACAAGCTGCCACGCCATTTACACCGCCAGTTTCGCCAGCCGCTTGACGTGCTCTTCGACCGATTCCTTGATGAAGCGGCCGGCGTCCAAATCCGCCTTCGATTCAGCCAAGGCGGCCTCTAATTCACACTCGCGCAAGTGCGCGTACTGCTCGCGGCTCATCACCACGTATTTCATTTGGCCGCGGACCGTCACCGAGGCCTCTGGTTGATCCGCGAGCGCCTGTTCGATGGCGCTGACGCCCTTGGTTTTCAGGTCATTCGCGGAGATTGTGTTCATATGAATCACACCATCCACCATACGATTCATCGCATTGTAGACAATACGATACGAGTTGGCAAGCTCGGGGCCCGCCCCCACGCGTTTCCCGCTCGTACACAGACTGCAATGATTATGCTTTTCCGACGCTCTAAATCGCAATATGCGCCGCGCGCGCGGGTCCTTCGACACGGCTTGCGCTGCTCGCCGGCTCAGGACGACGATTGAGGGTGCTTATGTCTACTGAGCACTGCCCCTCTCTGAGAACAGACTCAGTTCGGACAGATCAATGGCAGATTCGGAAAGTAGGTGCGATAACGGGCTGCGTCGCGCGTCAACAACCGATAGCCGGCAACGGCAGCATGCGCGCCGATTAAGAAGTCCGGGAGAGGTGATCTTTTTATTCCGCCTCGTCGCCGGTAGGTGAGAAACGACTTTCCGGCGAGAAAGGCAGTTTCGTAGGGAATCGCCTCTCGGTCGACCATCCCTTTTGGTAGCGCTGCCTCAAGATCCTCGATTCGCGAATAGCGGATCGAGACCTCCGCGTAGATGATCGCGTTGATAACAAGACGAGAGCTGTCGGCCGCGCTTTCCATCGCTGCCGCTGACCACGAAAACCATCGCTGATCCTCGGTCATGAGATCGAGCAGGACGTTGCTGTCGATCAGGATGGCAGTCATTCATTCTTTTCTTGTCAGCGACATAATGGCGTCCGTGCTCATCGTGACATCGCCGCGTCCGCGCAAATGAGCGACAAGCCGTGCTCCTCGGCCCTCCGCGGTCCGCCTGGCCGCGGGAAACATCCGCACAACTTTGCCGTCGAATTCGAAATCGACCTCCATGTGCGGTAGAAGACCCGCCTGCTCGCGGATCTCGGCAGGGATCGTCACTTGGCCCTTCGATGTGATGCGCATGCCCAACTCCTTACTCTTACACGTAAGAGTAAGGCTATTGTCGCCAGGGCACAACGGCGGGGATCACCGCAGTCGCCGCCTTATGAAAGGTGTTATTCCCGCCAGGGTGTCATTCCCATTCGATCGTGGCGGGGGGCTTCGAGGTGATGTCGTAGACGACGCGATTGACGCCGCGGATTTCGTTGGTGATCCGGCTCGAGACCCGCGCCAGGAACGCCGGATCGAGCCGCGCCCAGTCGGCGGTCATGCCGTCCTGTGATTCGACCGCGCGAATCGCGATCACGCTCTCGTAGCTGCGTCCGTCACCCATCACCCCCACCGTCTTGAGCGGCAGGAGCACACCGAAGGCCTGCCAGAGGCGCGGGCCGAGCCCGGCGGCGGCGACCTCCTCCATCACGACGCGGTCGGCGCGGCGCAACAGGTCGAGGCGTTCGCGGGTGACCTCGCCGACGATCCGCACGGCGAGCCCCGGTCCCGGGAACGGCTCGCGCTCAACGATCTCGGCGGGCAGACCGAGCTCACGGCCGACTTCCCGGACCTCGTCCTTGAACAGTTCGCGCAGCGGTTCGATCAACTCGAGCCGCATCCGCTCCGGCAGTCCGCCGACATTATGATGGCTCTTGATCGTCGCTGACGGTCCCTTGAACGAGACCGATTCGATAACGTCGGGATAGAGCGTGCCCTGGCCGAGAAAGCGCGCGCCACCGAGCGCCGCGGCCTCAGCTTCGAAAACGTCGATAAAGGAATGACCGATGATCCGGCGCTTCTGCTCGGGATCGGTCACGCCGGCGAGCCGCTCGAGAAAAAGCGCCGAAGCGTCCACCACCCGCAGACTGATCCCGAGCCGATGCGCGAAGGTCTCCTCCATCCGCTCCCGTTCGCCCGCCCGGCCAAGCGCCGTGTCGACGAAGACGCACTTGAGACGATCGCCGATCGCGCGATGGATCAGCGCCGCGGCGACCGACGAATCGACCCCGCCCGACAGCGCCATCAGGACCCGCTCGCGGTCGCCCACGCGCGACCGGATCGCCTGCAAGTGGCTTTCGACAAAGCCGGCCATCGTCCAGTCGCCCGGTTCGTTACAGATATCGAGCACGAAGTTGCGCAGCACGCGCGTCCCGCAGGGCGTATGGACGACCTCCGGATGGAACTGGATACCGCGGATCCGGCCGTCGCGCGTGCGGATCGCCGCGTACGGTGAATTCGTGCTGTGCGCGATCGCACAAAGGTCCGCCGGCAGCGCTTCGACCCGATCGCCGTGGCTCATCCAGACCTGATGGTCAGCGCCTTCGAGCCCCTCGAACAGCCGATCATGCTCATCGATCGTGAGCGTCGCGGGACCATACTCGCGCGCGTGCGACCCCGCACTGTGGGCGCCCAGATGCTGCGCGATAACATACATCCCGTAGCAGATACCCAGCACGGGACAGCCGAGCTCGAGCACTTCGCGGCTGATATCCGGCGCGCCGGATTCGTAGAGGCTCGCCGGGCCGCCTGAGAGGATAATCCCGCGCGGCTCCATCGCCCGGATCTTCTCCGGGGCAAGGTTGTATGGATGAATCTCGCAATAGACGCGCGCTTCACGCACCCGTCGGGCGATGAGCTGGGTATACTGCGAACCAAAATCAAGGATCAGGATCACGGACCGCGCCTTAGCCGACTATGGTGAACACGTCCGATTATAGCGGACGCGGACGCGCGTCGGCAGCCGGGCCCCGCCCGGGTGTCCACAGCTTCCCGGCGTATCAACAACTCGATGAAATCCTGCGGGGACTCCTTACTCAGGCGGCCGCGCGCGATTGCGTAAAGCGCACCGGCATATGTTTGATACCGGCCAGAAAGTTCGAGCGGAGTCGCTCGACCTTGCCCGTCAGTTCGATTTGTTTGGTCCGTCGGAGGAGTTGCTGCAGCATCAGGCGCAGTTCGAGCCGCGCCAAATGCGCGCCGGCACAATAATGCTCACCCTTGCTGAAGGCTAGATGCTCGTTCGGCGTCCGCCGGATATCGAAGGTGTAAGGATCGGCGAAGACGTCTTCGTCCCGATTGGCGGAGGGAAACCAGAGCACCACGCGGTCGCCCGCATGGATCCGCTTGCCCCCCAGCTCCGTATCTTTCATCGCGACGCGCGCAAAATGGGTGACGGGACTCGCCCAGCGCAGAATCTCCTCGACCGCGGTCGGCATCAACGTTTCGTTGCGCAGCAGCAGATCCAGTTCCGCCGGATGCTCGAGCAACGCCAGCAGCCCCGCCGAGATCGCATTACGCGTGGTTTCAAGCCCCGCGCCCACGTAGAGCACGCCATTGTGCGCAAGCTCCCGGTCGGTCAACGGACGGCCGCTGATTTGCGCGTTGCCCAGCACGGTCAGCAGGTCTTCGCCGTCGCCGCCGCGCCGTTACAGCGCCGCCTTGATGCAATACCGGCCGATGCTCGTCGTCCCTTCCAGACGCGTATCGACGGGCGATCCCGAGGCGACCTGGTATTCGGGGTCCTCGTTGCCGGCGACCATGTTGCCCCACTTGAACATGTCCGGCCAGTCACGGCGCGGGATACCCATGATCTCGCAGATGAACGCCATCGGCAGCCGTGCGGCGACATCGAGTACAAAATCGCATTCACCACGCGCCAGTGCCTCATCGAGAATTTCCCTGACCAGCTCCGGACCGGGAACTTCAAACCGCCCGACCGCGCGCGGCAGCATCAGGCGATTGAACGCCCGCCGCATCGCCCCGTGCAGCGGCGGATCCGTCATCAGCATCATCTCGCCCGATCCCATCATCTCGGGCGTCAGCTGTTCCATCTCGGGCGTCGTCGGCACCGAAACCAGTTGCGCCGACGTGAAGAGCGCCGGCGCGCTCACCACCGCGATGATGTCGTCGTAGCGCGTGATCGACCAGAAACCCTTGAGCAAGTCTTCCGTCCAATGGACCGGATCCTCTTGGCGCAACCGGCGCCAGAGCGGATGGGGATCGTGGTCGACGAAGAACCCCGGGTCGCTCAGCGCCTGATCAATCTCACGATAATCCATCGCGTCTTCTCCGGTAATTAAAGTGTCACTTTAGGAAGTATCACTTCAACTTTGCGTCAGCCGCGCAACGCCGCTTCGAGCCGGCCGCCCTCACGCTGCCGGAACGCGACCGCCACCGACAGCCGTTCCAGATGCTGCTCGATAATCTTGTTGCCCAGACGCACCTTGTGCTGCTCGAAAAACGCGTTGACCTCGGTGGACCGGTCGAGCAGTCCAACAATCGCCTCGCACATCCGCGGCAAGGCGCTGTCCGGGTATTTGTTGATCATCGCTTCCCAGTTACTCCGGACAAATTCCCACGCCTCATACCGCACCGTCGGATTGGCGAGGAGCGCATGCATCAGGAAGGGAGCGTTCTGCGTGCGCACCTCGTTGTTGAGGGTCATCGCCATGGTTTGGCGCAGCAGTTCCGGCGCGCGAAAGCCCGCCAGTGAAAAGAGAAACCGCTGCTCTTCCTGCGGCGTTCGCGCCGACTTAAAGTTTTTCTTGAACTCTTCGTAGCGCGCCGCGTCGCCCGTGTGGGCGAGGATATTGATCAACGCCGGCGCCAAATCGCGATCAGCCGCCGCCGGATTGCGCGACCATTCCGCGTATAGCTCGCTCGCCCGCGCCTGGACGGCCGGGTCCTCGCCGAGCGTCCCCAGCGTGTTCATCACGCTGCCCCGCAATTGGCGGGTGAGCTCGTCATCGTCGGTGCGCGAACTCCAGCCGAGCCGTGCCGCGGCCGCTCCGACCGTATCGCGCAGGGCTTTGGCCAGTAGCGGGCGCTGCGCGTCGGTTACGATCATGTCGAGGTAGCCGAACGCGCCGAGCAGCGCGCGCCACACATTGAGGTCGGTCTCGTCGCGGAACAGCCGCGCCATCGCGACGAACGCGCTGAGCGGGGTCAGGCCCGCAACCGTCGCCGCCCAGGTATCGCTCACCAGCCCGAAGCGCTCGATCGGCTTCAGCTCGCCGAGATTCCGCGTCAGCGCCTGCAGCAGACCGGCGGCATAACGGACACGGAAGAAGCCGCTGCCGTTCTCGTTGACCAGCGCCCATTCGACCTTGCCGGGCAATTCGAGCGTCGCGCTTTCGCCGGTGAGCAGGAGCCGATGGGTCGCGACCCCGCGGTCGGTCTTCACCCGCACTATGATCGGTACGTGCCAGAGCTGCGCGACCGGCTCCTCGGGCGGCAGATAGAAGAAGCGGCGCTGCGTGAATTTCAGCGCGCGGCCGTCAGCGGCAGTCTCGACGCTCACCACCGGAAAGCCCTGCTGGAAAATCCAGGTGTCCATCATCGAGCGCACGGGCTGCCGCGACGACTCCTGCAACGCGTCCCACAGGTCCCCGGTCTCGGTGTTGTCGTACTGATGTTTTTTGAGGTACAGCGCGATTCCCTTGCGGAACTCCTCGGCCCCCAGGTACTGCTCGAGCATTCGCAGCACCGACGCGCCCTTCTCGTAAGTCAGGATATCGAACATCGAGCGGCAGTCTTCCGGACTGAGCACTGTGTACTCGATCGAGCGGGTGCTCTTGAGCGCGTCGATCGCCATCGCGGCGGAGCGCGAGACGCCGAAGCTGTCCCAGCGCCGCCAGGCCGGTTTCCACGCGTCGACGGCGAGCATCTCCATGAAAGTGGCGAACGCCTCGTTCAGCCAGATGCCGTTCCACCACTTCATCGTGACCAGGTCGCCGAACCACATATGGGCGTTCTCGTGCGAGACGACATCGGCCACCCGTTCGAGCTCGGCGCGCGAGGCGGTCTTGTCGTCGGCGAGCAGGGCGGTCTCGCGAAAAGTGATCGCGCCCAGATTCTCCATCGCCCCGGCGGCGAAATCCGGAATAGCGATCAAATCGAGCTTGTCGCCCGGGTATGGAATACCGTAGTAGTCGGCAAAAAATTTCAGTGAGAACGCGCCGATCTGCTCCGCCCACGGGGTCAGCGCGCGCTTGCCCGGCACATGCACGACGCGCAGCGGCGTACCGGCATCGACCGGACTGGTCGCCTCGAACTCGCCCACGATAAAGGCGAGCAGGTAGGTCGACATCTTGATCGTGTCCTTGAAGACGACGGCCTTCTTGCCCCCACCCAGCGGCTGCGTGCTCGCGATACCCGCGTTCGAGTAGGCCGCGAGATGCTCATCGACCACCAGCGTCACCTTGTAGACCGCCTTGAGCGCCGGCTCGTCCCAGCACGGGAATGCGCGCCGCGCGTCGGTCGCCTCGAACTGCGTGGTCGCGACCGTATGGGTCTTGCCGGCGGGGTCGGTGTACTGACTGCGATAGAAGCCGTGGAGCTTGTCGTTGAGGATGCCGCGATAGGTGATCTTCAAGGTCCAGGCGCCCGGTGCGAGCGCTTGCGGGAAATGCAGATGGGCCCGCTCGCGCGCCGGTTCCGGTTCGATTTTCACCGCACGCACGCTCTTTTGCCCGGCGCCCTCCGCCACCGCCTCGTCGATTTCCAGCTCGAGCGCGTTGAGGACGATTTCGGCGGTCGCGACGCGTACCTCGATCGCAATCGTCTCCTCCCCCGTAAAGGTAAAAGCCGTGAGGTCCGGCGTCAGCTTGAGTTCGTAGCGATGGGGTATCACCGTCGTCGGCAGGCGGTATTCCAGCGCCTGACTCGCAGTCAATGTCGTATCCTGATCGAACATCGAAGTTCCTTTGCTTTTGCGGAGCCTTTTCGGAGTTTCGCCGGGGCGGGCCGCGGCCCGTCCATGCCGCATTTTAGTCGCAAAGCCGGGGTGGACGCGAGGCGCTAGCGGAGCCGCGTTGCGCGGCGGAGCGAGCAGGCGAGTCTGCGAGCTGCGTCAGGAATCTTTAATCAGCGCACATAAGCGATTCGTTAACTTGGCGCGCGCTTGAAGAGTTGAGAGCCTGAGGTTGAGACCCCGGCTGGGCTGCGGCTACGATGCGGTTATGCTCGAACAAGCGCTGGATTTCCGCGACGAAAGCGACGCCCTCTTCGCCCTGCTCGACACGCTGGACGATTCCGGCTGGACGCGCGCATCCCAATTCAAGGGTTGGACCCCCAACGACGTCGTGGCCCATCTGCATATGGGCAACTATGCCGCCGATCGCTCGCTGCAAGGGGGCGAGGAGTTCGCCGCCTTCGTCCGCCGCCTCACCGAGTTGGGCCGCGCTACCGGCCGTAACCTCGACGCCACCCATCTCTGGCTCGAGGGCAGCAAAAACCGCGACCTGCTGCTCCTCTGGCGCGATTTCTACCGTGCGACGGCCGAGCGGTTCGTCGTCGCCGAGCCCAAGCGGCGCGTGAAATGGTTCGGCCCCGACATGAGCGTGCTGTCCAGCATCTCGGCGCGCCTGATGGAGACCTGGGCGCACGGCCAAGCCGTCTATGATCTTTTCGGCCGGACCCGCGCCGATACCGACCGCATCAGGAATATCGCGATCATCGGGATCAACACCTTCGGCTGGACCTTCGCCAATCGCAAACTCGAGCCGCCCGGCGTGCGGCCCAACGTCCGTCTAGTCGCGCCGTCGGGCGCGCTCTGGGAGTGGCCGCAACCGGCGTCCGACGACTTGATCGAGGGCGCGGCGGTCGAGTTTTGTCAGGCCGTCGCGCAGACCCGGAATATCGCCGACACCGCGCTGAAAGTTACCGGCCCAACGGCGACGGCCTGGATGGCGATCGCGCAGTGTTTCGCCGGTCCACCGGAAAATCCGCCAGCGCCGGGCGCTCGCTTCCGGCAAGTGTGAGTTCCGCGGAGCCGCGCTCGCCTGGCAAATCCGAAAAATAGAGCGTCCTCGCTTGTCATCCTGAGAGCTCGTGAATTTTTTGATTCGCGCAACAGCGCCTCTGGTGTCATCCTGAGCCGGCGAGCAGCGCGAGCCGTGTCGAAGGACCTACGCGCAGCGCTCTCCCATGCTCCTGTACCTTTATGCCGCTGAGCATCAAGAAGGTCTCATTGCGGGCTTCTCGCAAAATGGTCGGACTCAGCCGCGAAATGGGCTGAAGACGCTTCGCGTAGGTCCTTCGACACGGCTCGCGCTGCTCGCCGGCTCAGGATGACAAGAGGGACTTCTCGGCACAAAAGTGGCCGTGTCATTCCTTCGCGTGTCGCTGCCGCGCGAAGGAATCCCGGAGTCTCTAGGGAATGGCACCGCTACTTTTTGTAGTGAATGATTCCCCTTTTGTCGTTCTGAGCCCTTCGTCGCTTGCGCTCCTCAAGGGCAGGCTCCGTCTGCGCCCGCAGCATCGCGATCCGATTACTGTGCGCGCGGGGAAGGGCCGCTCTTACAACTCAGCCGGTGCTGGCCGCCGCGCAACATTTCTTGAACTTGAGCCCGCTGCCGCACAAACATGGATCGTTGGGACGCGGCCGGAGCGCGCGTGCGCGAAGATTCGCATTTTTGGCGCCGCCGGCCTTCGGGTCCCGCTGGAGCCGCCAGTACGCATAGATGCCATCCACGGCAGGCCCCAGCGCTTCCAACGCGGCTGCGCACTCATCTTCCGGGTCCTCTGACTTCTCGAGTTCCTCCCGGCCGACATCCGTGCCCAACGTCAGCATTGGTATCAGCAGTGCGCAACCGGGCCGGTCGTCAAACAGCGGCTGCCAGGCGTCGGGACTCAGATCGACGGCCTCCATAAAGCCCCCGCACCAGTCTGGTTCGCCGACACTTTCCGTTTCCCCATCCACCTCCTGGGTGTAGAGGAGCGGTTCGAAGCCGGTGCCCTTGTCGCCGAACATGCGGACGATATCGTTATAGCGGCGCATCAGGAGGCCGACCATGTACTCGGCTTCCACCGCGGACTTGAAGTCCGGCTCCTCCTCGTATCCCCAGACGAGTGGCAACCAGACCTCGGGAAGCACCAGTTCGGGCCCGATCGCCAGGGCGGTCAGATAGCCATCGAGGGTGACGATGTCCATGCACTCTTCGGGTGTCCGGTCCGAGGTAAGGAAGGCGGCCAATTCATTGATCTCTTCGTTCGAGAGTGGGGTCTCCGAAAGTAGATTCATCGTTTCGTGCCCGAACGCCAATACGGCGCGGCGTCCGGCCTCCAAGTGTGGCGATATAAATTACGTATATCCGGTCGTGAAACGCCGCAAGGTCGCGTCTCCGCCGTCGCGATCATTCATCCACAAGACTACGCCAGCGTCGTGCCCCGCAAATAACTTAATAAAACAAGCCACCCATTTTGTCATTCTGAGCGAAGTGAGCAACGCGAACGCAGTCGAAGAATCTCGGACAGCTTTGCGAGCGTGGGCGCGGCGCAGCGCGCCGACGCGAGCGAAGCCGGTACCGGTTTTTCCTCCATTCGCGAAGCGCCCCGTCTCTAACAACTTATTTGCGGGACATCACACTAACGGAGCGCCAGCTCGGCGAAGTTCGTGAGGCTCGCGCCCGCCGTTGCGACCGCCTCGCGAATCCGGGCGCTGGTCAGGATCGCGACTTCGGCCTGCGCTTCCGCGGACGGCGGAATTGCGCCGACGTCGGTTGCCGGATGGAAATAGATTTCGGTCGTGCCCGGCCGCAGGCGCCGCAACACTCCGGCCACGTAGTCCTCCGACAGATGTCCGCTCTGATGCAATCCGAAAAGCCAGTCCGTGGTGCGGATACCCCGCTCGTCAAGAAGGCGGCGGGTGCGGCGCGCCAGACTGCGAAAGATGACCGCCTCGATCAGCTTCCGCGGAGTGTGGTCCCGCGCGAGGGCGAGCGTTGTCCACACCGGTTCGCGCGGAAGCCGGATACACGGGATTCCGTACTCGACCGCCAGCGCCACCGTCAAATCGGCGATCGTCGGATGGACGTGGAAATTCAGATGACCGTCGAGATGCTTGAGCGAACCGATCAGCTTGAGATGCAGCTCAATCTGCGCGCGGATTTCGTCGCCGAGGATCGTCCGGATTCGCCGGTTGAAAAAGTAGCGCATCCCCGCCAGCGTCGGATTACGCGCGAACGCGCCGCCCTGATCCGTCAGACCCGCACTTGCGGCGGCCGGGCTGACGGCGTGCCCGCGACAGATCACCAGATGCAGTCCAACATCGAGCGCGGGATTCTCATGCGCGAGAACCGCCGCTTGGTCGCGCGCCGCCCCCGCCACCATCAGGCTCGTCCCGGTAAGGATTCCCTCGCGATGGGCCCGGATCACGCCGGCGTTGACCTCGCGCGAGAGCCCGAAGTCGTCGGCCGTGACAATCACGGCCTTGGGCTTGCTTAACGCGACCACCGGCGCAATTTTGCTTGATGCATTCAACCGTTTCCAGTGAGTCGCGTGAGGGTTACGCGCGCGCCGCGGGCTTTCGTTTGTCGTACGAGTCGTCAGCAAGCGCGTTCGGCAATTTGACCCTGTGAAGCGCAGGGCCGAAACCGGCGAGCCTGGCTGACGCTCGGCCCGGCCCGGTTCCGCTGAGTCTGTCGCGATCGAGATAGTTATCCACAGCCACGCGAGAAATTTTATCGCCCTATATGCGCCCGATCGGTAGCGTGAATTCGTGCCGACACACGAGGAACTCCCGGAGCGGAATGGCGCAAACGCGCAAAAGCTGGTTCGGCTTCTCACTCCAACCATCGGCGAGCGCATCAAACGGATTCGCGAGCGTTACGGCCTCACCCGCGCGCGCTTTGCGAAGCATATGCGCGAAGAACGATTGCTGGAGTGGAGCGCCGGGGACATCAGCCGTTGGGAAAAGGACGATTTCTCCGGCGGGTTCGTCGCGGACGATATTATGCGCGAGGTACGCGCCGCCGCCGCCCAGTACGCCGCCCGTGAGCGCGTCGCGGGTTGGATCCAGGAAAAGCGGCGACGCGAGGGTTGGGATACGGAACAGATTACCAGCGCGAGCAGAAAACGCGAGCCGCGACATAACCAGCTGGCGCGCCGGGTAAGCCTTCGCCTTCCGTGATCGCGGTCACGCTCCTTACCGGAGCGGCCAGCGATCATTCTGCTTACATTGCGGGCTTTCGCTTTTGGTGGGTGTGCGCTAGAAGGCACGCATGACGCTCCGCCACGCCGCCGCGCTCGCGCTTGTGGGCTGGTACTTAATGTACCCACCAACACCCAATCGGCCACTGTCCCAATGGGAGATACTCAACATCTTTGACTCGGCAACAGAGTGCCGCAAGGCGTTGGAGGACCAATACTCCATGGCGGAGTACAATCGGACGGTGGTGTCGGTCAATTGGTAGAAAAGTAATTGGCATCAGCCGTCGACGAGCGAGCAGTTAACGATGCAATTGCTTACGCCGCCTCCATCTGTGGATTAGTCAGATCCTGCCAGCCGACCAGCCG
>JBKQPD010000212.1:0-3574 GCA_052145175.1 Binataceae bacterium (SeqCode)
GTTCCGACGCGTACTCCGACGGTTCGCGAACATCGATCAGAAGGACCTTGCCCGCGCGCAGGAGGCGAGCAACTTCTGCCGCATCCAGGGTTTCAATCGGTGATGGATGTTTCGTCATGGCCTTTCCTTTTTGATGACCCGTCGGCGCGGTGGCGCCGTCGGTGCTTTACAGAATATCCGAAACAACAGCTTCGCCAATGCTTTGGCCTCGGGCGCCGACAACCGGTACAACACGGAACGACCCTCGCGACGTCGCCCGATCAGGCCTTTCGCCTCGAGGATAGCGGCCTGCTGCGAGAGTGCGGGGGGCGGCAGGCGCGCGTAATGCGCCAGTTCGCTCGCGGACAGCTCGCTATCGATCAAGGCACAAACGATTCGTAGTCGTCCTGGGTGCGCAACCGTCCTCAAGAATTCGGCTGCTTGATCCGCGGACGCGTCCAAGCCGTCAAGGTGCATCATGTTGCGAACGCGGGTACGTGTCTTTGCCACACCGTCAGGAAATATTGGTGGTGTCCGCCGGCTTGTCTCCGGCGTGTAGGTCGGCATCCAACTCAAACCACATGGCGTTCAGGATCGCAAACGCACACGCGAGCCCAAGACCTAATAGCCAGCTGAAATACCACATAATTGCTCCTCAGTAACTCGTCTCACGATTGGCTTCAATGTAGGCGTTCGTCACGGGCCCGCGCATGACGCGGTATACCCAGCCCGTGTAGGCAAGCACGATCGGCAGGAAAATGACCACGGCAATCAGCATGATACCGAGTGTTCGCTGACTGCTCGAGGCATCCCAGACCGTCAGACTGCTTTGCGGATGCGAGGATGAGGGAAGCAAGAACGGAAACAAACTGACCCCCATCGTGCCAATGACCCCGGCGATACCGAGACCGCTTACGATGAAAGCCACTAGCCGCTGCCGGCTTCTCGCAAGCGCCGCCACCAGCAAAGGGGCCGCTAGACCGATCGCGGGAGCGAGCAGGGTGGCCGGCCACCGCATGTAATTCGCAAACCATGCGCCGCTCTGTGCAATCGCGGTTTTCGCGAGAGGATCGGGTTCGCCCCCGGGCAACGCGCCCGACGTGATTGCGAAGCCGAAGTGGCCTTGCCAGAGCCAGACGCCCGCGATCGAAAACAGCAGAACCCAAGCGAACGCCGCGAATCGCGAAGTCGTTCGAGCGCGTTGCGCCACGGCCCCATCGGTTTTCACCGCCAGATAGACCGCGCCATGCGTCAATAACATCGCCACGCTAACGGTACCGCAGAGTATCGCAAACGGATTCAACAGGTCGAACAGGCCAAACGTATAAGTGGCACGCAGTTCGGAATCGAAGCTAAACGGAACGCCTTCGAGAAGATTCCCCATCGCGACGCCGAACACGAGGGCCGGCACGGCACCTCCTACAAAGAGGGCCCAATCCCAATTCGTGCGCCATCGAACACCCGGCATTTTGCTGCGGAACTTGAAGCCCACGGGTCGCAAGATCAGAGCTGCAAGCACCAGCATCATCGCCAGGTAGAATCCGGAGAAGCTAGCCGCATACAGTGCAGGCCATGCTGCAAAGATCGCACCTCCGCCTAAGATCAACCACACTTGGTTTCCTTCCCAGACTGGTCCAACGGTATTGATCACGACGCGCCGCTCCGTGTCGCTACGAGCGATGAACGGCAGCAGCATCCCGACACCCAGGTCGAAACCGTCCATGATCGCAAAGCCGATCAAAAGAATACCGAGCAGCAGCCACCAGATGACTTTCAATGTTGCAAAGTCGAACACAATTTGCTCCTAGCGCCGGAGGCCGGCGGGGATGGGGCCGCCAGCGGCGTCATCAGCGATATCGCGGGGCGGTGAAGTCGCGCCGGGTCCGAGTTTCACGTATTTCTTGAGCAGAAACACGTCAATGACCGCGAGGACGGTGTAGAAAATCACGAAGCCCGTGAGGCTGAGCGCCACGCTCGATGCCGGAATCGGCGAGACGGCCAGAAACGTCGGCAATACGCCCTCGATCGCCCAGGGCTGCCGACCATGCTCCGCGACGAACCACCCCATCTCGGCGGCGAGCCACGGCAGCGGTAGGATCCAAAGGGCGACCTTCAAGAACACCGGGCTTTGAGCCACACGTCGTCGGGCGGCGAGATAGAACCCGATCCCGAACAGCACAATAAAGAAAAAGCCCAGCCCCACCATCACGCGAAACGTCCAGAATATCGGAGCGACGGAGGGAACCGTGTCCCAAGCAGCCTTGTCGATTTGCGCCGCCGTTGCCTGGGCGGGGTCATCCACGTACTTTCGCAGCAGCAGCGCGTAGCCGAGATCCTCCGCATGGTCCTTCAGCGTCTGACGGGCGGTTGAGTCGCTAGGGTCTTTCCGCAGTATCCGCAACGCCGAGGAGGCGGGTATGCCGTTGCTAATGCGCTGCTTCGCGTGCTCGACCAGTTCAAAGATCCCCGGAACTTCCGTATCCAACGAACGCGTCGCCATAAGCCCCAGCATCCATGGAACCTTAACTTGGGCGTGCGTCTCGCGGGTTGCCATGTCGGGGAGCCCGAAGATCGTGAAAGATGCCGGCGCAGGTTCCGTGTGCCACTCGCTCTCGATGGCGGCGAGCTTCATCTTCTGATGCTCGGTCACGGTGTAGCCGCTCTCATCGCCGAGCACGACGACCGATAGGGCC
The DNA here is from genome assembly GCA_052145175.1 of Binataceae bacterium (SeqCode). Lineage (GTDB taxonomy): Bacteria > Desulfobacterota > Binatia > Binatales > Binataceae > JAJPHI01. The sequence continues at coordinate 2,673 of JBKQPD010000212.1, forward strand.
GCCGCAAGTCCAAAGCTGATCGCGACGGTGGCCGAGCGCTTCGCAAACTCGATGTGGCGCCCCCTGAGCAAATACCACGCGCTGATCGCGAGCACGAAGACAGCGCCGGTGACATATCCAGCGCTCACGGTGTGAACGAATTTGGATTGGGCCACCGGGTTGAAGATGACGTCTTTGATTGAATCGAGTTCCATGCGCATCGTGCTGGAGTTGAAGTGCGCACCGGTGGGGTTCTGCATCCAGGCATTGGCAATCAAGATCCAGAGCGCGGACAAGTTGCTGCCGATGGCCACCAACCACGTGACCACCAGATGCTGACGGCGACTCAGGCGGTCCCACCCAAAAAAGAATAGCCCTATGAACGTGCCTTCGAGGAAGAAGGCCATCAAGCCCTCGATGGCCAGCGGAACGCCGAAAATATCCCCGACGTAATGCGAGTAGTAGGCCCAATTGGTGCCGAATTGGAACTCCATCGTGATGCCGGTAGCGACGCCCATCGCGAAATTGATGCCGAAGAGAATTCCCCAAAAACGCGTCATGTCCCGCCAAACCGGCCGCGCGGTCATGACGTAGACGCTTTCCATGATCGCCAAGAGGATCGAGAGTCCCAGGGTGAGGGGAACGAACAGGAAGTGATACATCGCCGTGACTGCAAATTGCAGCCGCGACAGGTCGATCAGATTCACTGAGTTCATGGAGCATCCTTTGACGCGCTCATTCCGATGAGAGCCGCGGCGGTGGCTGAGGCATCGGACGGCAAACGATGCGCTGGGCCAAAGAATAGAAAGTAGATCGTCAGCAAGAGAACTCCCTTTAGCGCAAGTGCCACCAAGACATCCCGTTGAGGACACGCGGTGCGGGAGAGTCGCAAGAAACCCGGAATTCGAAATGCCATAGACAAC
>JBKQPD010000213.1:0-4324 GCA_052145175.1 Binataceae bacterium (SeqCode)
CTTCCTGGAAGAGGCGGTCAAGTACAACGTTCTTCCACTTGATGACCGCGCTTGGGAGCGATTCAACGCAGCTCTCGCGGGTCGTCCTGATCTGATGGAAGGTCGCAGCGAGATAACGGTCTATGAGGGAATGAAGGGAATTCCAGAAAATGCCTTCATCAACATCAAAAACCGCTCCTTCGTGGTCACGGCCGACATTGAGGTCCCGAAGGCTGGCGCAAAGGGGGTGGTCATCGCCCAAGGCGGAGAAATGGGTGGGTGGAGCCTCTACGTCAAGGACGGCGCACCCCGGTTTGCCTGGAACTTTCTCGGTCGCGCGATTTACAAGATCGCCGGCGCTGCTCGCCTGCCGGCCGGTCGGGTGACGTTGCGCTTCGAGTTTGCTCACGATGGCGGTCTCGGCGCGGGAGGTAACGGTGTGATCTTCGTCAACGGTAAAGAGGTCGCCGCAGGGCGGGTCGAGCACACTCAGCCGTTCGCATTTGGCGCGGAGACGACGGACGTGGGCGAGAACCTTTATACGTGTGTCAGCGACGACTACAAACAAGGCGAGAACAGGTTCACCGGCAAGATTCACAAGGTGACCGTCCAAGTCGGAAAGTCCAACCTCAGCGAGGAGGCACAGAGGGCTATCGCAGAAATGCGTATGAAGAAAGCGCTGTACGTCTAATCGTGCGGTTGTAGGAAAAAAAAGGATATACCTACCTGTTGCTTGCCGCCCTGTTGGCAGCGGGAAGCGCGCAGACGCACAACTCCGTGTCCTGATATCGGCAAACCGGCCTGAGCCGTGACAACCACGCGAAGGCAAATCTTGCAGAAAGCCGCCGCTTGCCTCAGCGTCTGAACCATACACATGAAATCTGAACCGCGAGGAACTACTCTTTGACGCAACAGGCTAACGCAAAAGAGAAGGTGATCGACGCCACTACACTTGCGGTGGATCGCACACGGCTTGCCTACGACCGAACCCTCTTGGCTTGGGTGAGGACTGGCACCTCACTCATTACGTTTGGTTTTACTATCTACAAGTTCTTTCAGCTGGAATCGGCCCGATTGGAAGCAAGACCAGACCGGTTAATCGGGCCGAGACAATTTGCTTTCTTGATGATCGTGATCGGAATTGTCTCACTGCTGCTGGCCACGCTGGAGCATCGTCGGGATATGAAGGCACTGCGCGCACAATATCCGGGCGAGCATCGCACTCTGGCGGGGATCATTGCAGGGTCAGTTTCACTCCTCGGCCTCGTCGCGCTCGTCGCGGTGGTGTTTCGACAATAGCTCCGTCGCGAAAAGGCTAACCCACGAAGTACTACAATGGGTCGCGAAGCGCCCCTTCGACGAGCATGTGGCAGTGTTGACCCGACCGGCGCCCGGTATGATTCTGGATGCTGGTGATCACTGAGGAGGGACTGGACGATGACGATCTCCGGGGGATGTCTTTGCCGGGCAGTGCGTTACACCGTCGCCGCGGACGCACTTGCAACCCGAGTATGCTGGTGCCGCGACTGTCAGTACTTCGCCGCTGGAAGCGCGACGGTAAACCTTGTGTTTCCGACCGCTGCGGTCACGATGACAGGACCGCTGCGCGACTATTCAAGTATCGCGGACAGTGGCAACCGCATGCACCGGCAGTTCTGCGAGCGCTGCGGGACGCCCGTAACGAGCATGTCTGAAACGCGCCCGCACTTGACGATCCTGCGGGCGGGAACACTGGATGACCCCGAGCTCGCGAAGCCGTCGCTCACGATCTGGACAGACTCAGCGCCGTCTTGGGCATGCGTCAATGAGGCATTGCCGCGCACGCCGCGTCAACCGCCACCGGCGGGTTGACTGCGCGGGGCGATGGTGCACGGAAATCGCGTGCGCTACTGGTCTGCCCTGAAGCGGACGCCCACGACTGGCTGGATCGGGTCGTGACCCGTCCCATGGACGGCTGTCCCGCGGCACAGCCCTTTGATCCATAGAGCATAGCCCCGGTGATTCTCGCGTCGCAGAGGAAACCGATTACCGTGTCTTCCAAGTTCCCGTTCCCGCTCGCTCTACAGCAAGCTCGAATAACGGGAAGTCCATCGAAGAGCTTGATCCCGAGCCCATCAAAAAACGTGCTTATGCTCAGATCGCAATTCAAGAGTTTTGGCGTTCTGGCGCGCCAATCCATCCGTCCCCGCACTTCGGATTCATCCGCCTCAAACTCCCCACCCCGAGCGCCGTCTACGTCCGGAGATGTCTCAGTCATTGGCGCCGAAATCGGGGATCAGCGCATTCACCCTCTATGTAGGCGCGCAATGGAGCCCACCGGAAGGATTTAAGCAATTCGTAATATGATCAAGGTTGGTGACGACCTTCCAGATCATGCGTGGTTGGTTCATTGGTGATGTCTTCAGAGGTTGTGGTCGTCGAACCGGGACCGGATGGCGGTCCGCGCCTTCGCTTGATCCACACAATGATCCAGTTGATGCCCCAGACAATGAATGTCCAGATGAGTGTTCCACCAAATAAGGTGACCGCGGTCATCAGCCAATCCACCGTTTGATTTGCCGTGACCGTCAGCAAAGACAGCGTCAGAAAAACTGCCTTGATCACGAGGATGAACACGAACACATCAAGGAACTTCCATGGTTCCCCGAAGGCGAATCTTGATTTGATATTGAAGCCCACAAATCCTCCCTGATGGCCGTTTCCTTGAATGAAGGCAGGAGTCTAGACGAACACGGGTGCTTCTACCACCCGCGTTCGAGATCAAACTTACGCGGCGTGCTTCTGGAGCTGAGTCGCCTGGTACTCGCAATGAAAGATGGTATTAGGAAGGCAACGGATTTATGAGATTCATGGAGTGGAATCGAAATGAAAAACTTGCTGTTGATTTTTTGATGTGGCGGCGTTGGTAGGGTGTGACCTGAAAAGTCAACCGCCAACAGCTCCTCACTCCGGACTCTACTCACGTCGGTTGCCGTCCAAGGAGCCGGCCGAAAATAGAGTACCAAAATAAGACGACGATAAAGCCGCTGGAAACTGAGCTTGGCACGCGCGTGACAATGACATCTAATTTGCCACCTCGCTCGGGCGTGTTGTCCAAATAATCGGACGATGCCATTTGACGTTGGGGGGCTGTTGAACGGTCAGGGGTGTCCTAGGGCTGCGATCATAGGGCCGCATAAATTCAGCCCGCAGTTAGAAGTCAGTCGAGCGGAATCAGCGAAACTTTGCACCGCACTCTCGGCAGACAGAGGGAAACAATTCAACACAAACCGAAAACGCCGCGGTGGCCTAAGGTGAGATGACGCGGACCATTGATTCACTTGCCGCCGTCTTTGCCCGCGAATGGCACCTAACTCAAAGTCATCCGGTGATGTAGTGTTGGAGCTGTTGAATGGTGAATTTCTGCTCGGCGATAACGTCTTTGATCAGGTCGCCGATGGAAATGACGCCGATGAGTTTGCCCTTGTCGATCACGGGAACGTGCCGCAGCCGGCGCTCCGTCATCAGCGCCATGCATTCCTCGCTCGTTTGATCGGGAAGCATATAAATCACCGGAGTCATCATGATGTCGCGCACGGCCGTTGTTTTTGATGACCGCGCCATCAGCACGATTGTCCGTGCGTAATCGCGTTCGCTGATCATTCCGACGACTTTTCCGCCTTCTACGACCACCAATGCGCCGATGTTCTTCTCTGCCATCAGCTTGACGGCCTCGAACACCGTCGCCGTGGGCGTGATCGTATATACAGTGTGGTCAGGCTTCGAATTGAGAATGTGGGCTAGGATTGACATCGCTCTTCTGGTGCCGACAAAACACCCCTCCGTGCACGCTCTTGGCCGATCGCTTTGCCGAGAGCTGATCCGATTTCCGCTATGCCGCCATTTAGTTTTCCTCGAACGCAAAGAGCCAATTCGATTTACGTATTAACCCTATTACAGCATAGCAGTACAACACTGAGCTGCAATCCGCAGCCCCGCTGTGAGATATGTAGTTCCACTGATTTGCGGGAGCTGATCAGAACACGTTGCCCTTGCATCCGGAGTGGGCCGCTCTCGATGAACGAATGCGAACACCTGGCCGCTACTTACCCTCTCCACCGTTGCGCCTGGTTCGTCGGCGAGCGTCGACTTTTCAGTTGCGATCAGTCCGCCCGCTCCGCAGGTGGTGCCCGCCTGGGCGATGGTGACGGCGATCGCGCTCGCGAGTCTGCGCGTCCTACGAGAACTCCTGCTGCCTCCGCCGGTAGATTTCCACTCGGTGGATCTCGATGTCCTTTGGCGCATCGATTCCAATACGAACCTGCGGGCCATCCAACTTGAGAATGGTCACCGTGATGTTTGAACC
>JBKQPD010000214.1:0-2549 GCA_052145175.1 Binataceae bacterium (SeqCode)
CACCATGAAAGGCCGATCGACTGGAACTCTCCCACGGGGAAAAAACCGGGCGAGTGCCGTGGGGCAGCGCCCAGTCGGCAGTACGCGTTGGCGGTCGCCGCCGACGCCACAGGCTCCACCCGGCCACAACCCGTCACCCGACCGTTGCAATTGCCCGCTCCAAAGGCGACGTTCGACCCCGACGGCCAATGATACCCAGCTACCTTTGATAAACACCGGGCTTATCTGCCAACATGACGTAACTGTCGGAGGGGGATCGACGTGGCTGGAAGCGACGGCGAGGAACGGACGACTGCTGCTAAAACGGACAAGCCCGACGTATTCATCAGCTATGCCTCGCAAGACGCTGCCATAGCTACTATCGTCGTCGAGACGCTCGAGCGCGGTGGGGTTGCGTGCTGGATCGCCCCTCGGGACGTGACACCCGGTGCCTTCTATGCCGATGAGATCGTTCATGCCATTGATGCAGCCAAGGCGATCGTGCTCATCCTGTCCAACAATGCCGCCGATTCTCAGCACGTCCTCAGGGAAGTGGAGCATGCGGCATCGAGGCGCCACCCGGTGGTCTCGCTCAGGGTCGACCAGGCTCCGTTGCCCGCGGGCCTGGGGTATTTCCTGAACACGTCCCAATGGTTGGACGCGAGCGGTGGGGAAATCGCCCGATCGATGCCGAAGCTCATTGCCGCCGTACGGGTTGCCATACAGGCGCCCGTGGTCACGCCGCAGGCCGCTTTGACACCGCGAGGTCCCGCACCATCACTGCCCGCACGGCCAGCGAAGAACACGGCGATCATTGTGGCGTCCCTGATTGGATTGGTCATTGCTGGATTCGCAGTTGACCGCTTATGGATATCGAGCCGAAGGGCCGCGTCGAGTTCGGTACAGACTGCAGCAGTACCGGCACCAGCGTCCGCTCCGGCAGCACCAGCAATCCCCGAAAAGTCAGTCGCGGTCTTGCCGTTTGTGGACATGAGCGAGAAGAAGGATCAGGAGTATTTCTCGGACGGTCTTTCTGAAGAGCTTATCGATCGGTTAGCGCATACAGCAGATTTAAAAGTGATCGCTAGAACATCATCCTTCCAGTTTAAGGGCAAGAACGAAGATATGCGCACGATTGGACAGCGCCTGGGGGTGGCCAACCTGCTGGAAGGGAGCGTACGAAAATCGGGCAAAACCATGCGTATTACCGCGCAGTTAATCAAGGTGTCTGATGGTTCTCATCTCTGGTCGCAATCCTACGATCGTGATGTGCACGATATCTTTAAGGTGCAGGACGAGATCGCAATTGCGGTCGTCACAGCGCTGCAGGCGACCATAACGAAGTCCAAGTCGCCCTCGAACGATAAACCAGTGAACATAGAGGCCTACAACGCCGTCCTGCGTGGCCGCTATTTGTTTCGTAAGCAAACGAAACAAGATACGGAACGGGGAATTTCGATGCTTCAGGAAGCAATTAGACTCGACCCCACATACGCAGCCACCTGGGCCGCGCTCGCGCTCGGATACAACAGTCTATTGATAGGGGGTTGGGTGGCGCCGAAGGCGGCCTACACCGCGGCTCGCAAAGCAGTTGATCGAGCTCTCGCGATTGATCCGAATCTGGCGAGCGCACACGATGTACTGTCAATCCTCGAATGGAATTACAACCATGATGTCGTCGCCTCCGAGGCCGAATTCCGGCGGGCCCGCGAATTGGAGCCCGACCCAGCAAGCGATGCGGACAATGTCGCTACGCTCGCAGCCATTGCGGGTCAGCTCGATGAGGCGATACGCTCGTTTCAGAAGGAAGTGAAATACGATCCGCTTGACCCCATGACTCTGGGTGCGTTGGCTACAGCGCTGCTCGCAGCTAACCGGTTGCCGGAGGCGGAGCGCGTTGCGCGCAGTTTGCTTGAGTTAGAACCGAACGTCGCGGGCGGACACTGTCTATTAGGGGAGGTGCTGCTGGCCGAGAACAAGCCCGAGGCAGCGTTTGCTGTGATGAGTGAGGAGCCAGACGAAGGCTCGCGCATTACCTGTTTACCCCAGGCAATGTGGGAACTCGGACGCCGCGCAGAAGCAGATGCCATGCTCGCGAAGGCCGAAAATAAATATGGGAGCTCACTAGCGTACTGGTTGGCCGAGACCTACGCGGTGCGCGATGACAAGAACGCCGCCTTCAAGTGGCTTGCTCGCGCCGATGAAAACCACGAGTCGTATTTGATGAATTTGAAATGGGACCCGTGGCTAAACAATCTACACGGAGATCCGAGGTTTACTGCGTGGCTTCGCAAGCTGAATCTGCCGGAGTAGCGAGGGGTCGACAAAGTCATTGGCCTGCCTGGAAGCAGTCAGTCGCGACCGTCGCAAAGGGGTCGCCAAGCGACCGACGGCCGCTGGTCCCGAACGCTTGGCCATTGAACCGAGCGACGGGCTCGACCCGGCCACTTCCGGTCATCCACCAGTAGGACCCAACCTCCTCCGAAGCGGACGCTCGTTCAAGTGCGGGTGCCGAAGTGTTCTAACCTCTGACTTAGGTGACCAATCGTTCGGGTCGGCAGAACTGCGCG
>JBKQPD010000215.1:0-5429 GCA_052145175.1 Binataceae bacterium (SeqCode)
CGTCGTCCATGCGTTGCATAAGGAGTCTGGCGCTCAGGGCGTCTTCATTTTCCGTGAGGCTGCGCCTGAAGAAATCGAGCGTCTCTTCCCAATCGGTCGCTCTGCGGCCTTGGAAGAACAGTCCGGCCGCTCGCGACTGCATCTCGGTGGGTGGTGTCCAGGTGAGAGTTAATGCGAAGCGACTCTCGAAGTGCTGGCCTTCCTCCGTATAGTGAAGCCGCCGCTCGTGATCGATCAGTGCGGTAATGGGGTCCGGAAAAGCTCCGGCCTGCGGATAGCCAATACTCGGTTTGCGGATGAGATCGACGTTCATCATCCAGCCGTCGCCCGACCGCGCGAGACCGGCATTTACCTGATGAACGAGTGCCGTCATTTCCTCGGGACTTGCGGAGTTCAAGTCAGGACCGCCGTAGCGCCAGCCGGCCAGGAGCGAGCCGTCCTTCAATAGAGCTATGCCGGGGTCGATGAGCGCCGCGTAGTTGAGGAGGTCTGCAAAACCTCCGAGTCGATCTGACTTGCGCTGAGGGTTTCTGAATTCTTTGAACATCACTGCTGTCCCCTAGTACTTCCGAAGCCTCGGCACTGCCGGATGAACGGGTGCTGGTGGGGCAGTGATCGCGGCACGCGGCGGATAATACCGCTGGTAATGCAGGTGCCGGATGTAAACCTCGCTCAGTTGCGCATCGAACTTGGCTGCCTGCCGAAGCGCCCAGTGACCCGCGGTGCCCAGGATCGTCGCGATCGTAACCGTGTATAGGTGCAGGCCGACGCCGAAAATCAGCGCTGCGACTATCAGCCAGTTCAGAATCGCGAGTCGCCGTTCGGCGCCTCCAAGCAAGACTGGCCGCGTGAGCGCTTGATGGATCAGCGTTCGTTGTACCTCAGTGTCCATCGCCCGATCCGGAGTGCCTCACTAGAAGAGCGCGGGCGCGAATGGAAACAGCGCCGTCATCAACTGCGTAGCTCCGAGCGCCGCCGCGCCTCCAAGGGCAACGGCGGACATCTTTCGCGCGCCGGTGCCGTGCTCGCTAAAGGTCCAAGTAAGCCCACAGCCGATGACGGCAATTGTTGTCGCGGCGTGCGCGACGGTGCCCTGCAGGTCTCCCTGAATCGTAGCGAGCGGCGCATCCCACGGCAGAGTCCCGACCCCAGTGGTTGCGAGCGCTTTCGCTGGCCACAGAATCGTTGCCACGGCGATCGCATAGCCCAGCTTGCTGAACCACCGATCGGTGCAGGAATGAATCCTATTGATGAGCGACTTCATGACGGCCTCCTATCGAACTGATTTTGAAACCGAACGCGGGATCGTAGCCCTCAACGCGAACCATCTCTGTCACGCGCCGCCCCCTGGGCGTGCGGGTAATAAAAGCCAAAACATTGACGGTCTGCGAGATCAAATCCGGCTGGGGCGGTACTCCCGCCTCTTGAACGAGACTGCCGAGTCGCGTGAGCGCTGCGCCCGCACTATTGGCGTGCACCGTGGTGACGCCGCCGGGATGACCGGTATTCCAGGCCTTTAGCAGCGCCAGCGCTTCTCCGCCGCGAACTTCACCGATGATTATGCGGTCGGGACGCGCTCGCATTGTGGTGCGTGTAAGGAATGTGAGGTCCGCGGCGACGGTCGTATGAAGCTGCATCACGTTCGGCGCGTCGCAATGCAATTCGAGAGTGTCCTCGATGATAATGAAGCGCTCATTAGGATTTCCGAGGCGAACCATCTCGTGAAGCAGGGCGTTCGCCAGCGTCGTCTTGCCGGAGCCAGTTCCGCCGGCGAGCACGATATTTTCGCGTCTGGCGACCGCTCCTCGAAACTCTTCGGCCTGGTTGGCGTCGATGATGCCGTGGGCGAGATAGTCGTCGAGCGTATAGATGAGTCGCGCGTGTTTTCGGATCACAAACGACGGTGAGCTAACGACGGGTGGCAACCAGCCAGTGAAGCGGCTTCCGTCCAGTGGTAATTCGCATTCGATGACTGGCCGTTGATCGTTCGCGACGGTGTTGAGGGCGAAAGCCACGGTTCCGATCAGCCGTTCCGCCTGAACGACGTTCATTTTTGTTCCAGTGGAGCGCATTCCTCCAGCGTGAGATTCAAGCCAGAGCGTTCCGTCCGGATTGAGAATGATCTCGATAACATCCGGGTCGTCGAGAGCCGCCAGCACGCTGGGACCAAGCTCACGCCGAAGCCGCTCATCCAGCCGCGTCGATTGAATCGCTGCCAATCCCATCACCATTCTCCTGTTGGCCATGTCGTCGGTCGGCCGTCTGGTCGGTCGGTTGTGCGGTCAGAGAATCGGTTTCGGTTCCGCTCTCGGTCAGTTTCATGACGGCGTGACGCCAGTTGTTGTAGAGGCGGGTTCCGGCCGTCAGCGCGCTTTCGCGCAGTTCGGCAGGAATCTCGGGCAGGTGTACCAACGAAACGAACGCGAGCCGGTCGACCATCGCGAATAAGACATGCAACTCGTGGTAAAGCGAGTTGAGCCTCTGGCTTTGCACTTCGATACTGCGTGCGAGCCGCTGCTCCATCTCGATTAATTCGAATCCGCTTGGTGCTCGGGTATCGTTGCCGCTGAGACGCTCGTAGTCGAGGAGGCACTGCCGGAGGTAGCGAGACAGTGAGATTTTGCTTGCGGAGGCCGCGTCTTTGAAGCGGGCGGCTTCCTCGATACTCAAATAGCAGGAGACTTCACGTGCATTGTTTCTCACTTGAATAACCACTCCTTGCTCGAATCCTTCAGAGCTTGTTCCCGCTCCTCGCGCTCTGGCTCTGTGACTGGATGCCGGTCGTCCGTTTCTTCGGTGCTTGCATTTTTGTGGTTAGCGTCCGAGACCGGACTCTCGGGCCACTCGCGATTGCGGCCGATTCGGTCCGAGTGTCGCGGCGGAGCGAGCTTCGCACGAGCCGAAAATTCTTGGTCAAGGTAGTAGCGAATCTTGCTTCCGTAGATCGGTGGACTTCCCGGAGCGAAGATCAATGCCGCATCCTCGGGCAATCGCATCGTCTCGTCTGGCGTGATCAATGGACGTTGCATCGAGGGTTCTGAGATCGTGCTTCGATTGTCCGAGTAAGTGCGGTGCTCGTGGCGGACCGTTGCCGTGCCTGCTATCTCGGATATCAACCGCGCGGTTTCAATCTTGTTAGGCGCGTACGCGACACGAACGGCGCAGTTCGAAACGATCGATTCGTCGTGGCCGTAAGCGGCATAAAGCTGGCTCAGGTCTTGGGCGACCAGGTAGGCTTTGATTCCGTAGCCGGCTGCGTACGAGAGCGAACTCTGGAAGAAATCGAGCCGTCCGAGCGCTGGAAATTCGTCCAACATAAGCAACAGGCGCCGCACCGGCGCTGCGTGGTCGTCTAAAGATGTGCTGTCGGTGAGCCGTGCTCCGAGTTGCGCGAGGAGAAGGCGCATCAACGGTCGCGTCCGCGTAAGGTCGGACGGCGGCACGGTGAGATAGAGACTGACCGGGCTATCGTGATGCTTGAGATCGGCAATTGAAAAGTCCGATGCGGATGTATTCGCGGCGACGATCGGATCTCTATACAGAGTTAGGCAACGGGTCGCCGTGCTGAGGACCGAAGTGCGCTCGTTCGGGCTTTTGCTGAGAACCGCCTGCGCCGTTCCGGCGATCACGGCGTGGGTGATTTCACGACCGTGTGAAGCATCGATCATGGCCTGGACTGCCTTCTCCTGATCTCGATCGGGCGGGTTTAGGAATTTCAGACATCCAGCGAGTGTCTTGTCGGGCTCGGCGTGAACGACGTGAAGGATCACGCCTGTGAGGAGATCATGCGCGGTCAGGTCCCAATGATCGCGGGGGGCGTTGCCGGCCGGATCGATCAGCATGTCAGCAATGTTCTGGGCGTCCTTGACCTCTTCGGGACCAAGTCGGATTTCGGCGAGCGGGTTGTACCGCGCTGCAGTGCTGTCAGTGCACGTCGGATCGAATCGCAGGCAGAGGTTGCCAAGGCCTTTCTGTCTCCAGCCCGCAGTGAGCTTCCAGTTCTCGCCTTTGATGTCGTGGACCACGACACTGTGTGGCCAACTGAGCAGGGTTGGAACTACCAGTCCTACGCCTTTGCCGGTGCGCGTCGGTGCGAAGGCGAGGACGTGCGATGGTCCCGAATCGCGGAGATAATAGGTCTTCCTTCCATTTCGCCACGCGCCAACGTAGACGCCGCTGCCTGCTTCGAGTAGTCCAGTAGCGCTGATCTCCTTCCCGCCGGCCCAGTGCGCTGAACCGTGCAAATCGTTGGCTCGCGCTCGGACGCGCCGGGTCAAATGAACGGCGATCATCGCCAGGGCTGTGACGATCAAGGTTGGGTATTCGAATATGCGCATTCCTGCGCTTAGCATCGGCTTGGCAGCGGCGACGTGTTGCCATTCCCACGCCCAGATCAGAATTCCCCACGGCCGGTACAGAGATCCGACAAGGGGCAAGTCGACAAGCGGTGCGCCCAACACTCCGGAATGTCCGAGTAGCGCGGCGACGTGTTGGGTTGCGATCGCGAGCGAGAACACCGCAGTAAAAGCGACTGCGGCCGTCGCAGCTAGGCGCACGTCCCGCTCAGCTACGGTGCGGAAAACAGGCGTCCTGTATGGTAACGACTGACTGGTCATCATCGCGTTCGTCCTTTCGCGTGCTCGGCAACCTGGACGTAAGTGACCTTGCGCCCGTTCTTCTCGAACTCCCTGCCGCTGAGGGTTATGGTTTCGCCAATTCTGAGCCGGTCCTCGCCGCGCGCCTTTTCGATTGCAGGGGTCTGACGGATGAAATGGAGCTTGCCGTCGTTGCCTTCGATCATCAGGTAGCGACGGTCGGTCGTCTCGTTCTCGAGGCCGGTGCCGATCACCCGGCCGGTCACCTTTTCGCCCGGTTTCAGTTCCGTGACGTGTACCGACGCCTGCCGATCACTAATCTGATCGAGGTGGCGCGCTTTGGTTTTGATGATGTCGATCGAAAGCTGGTGCTGGCGCAGCACCTGTTCCAAGTCCGGTGAGATTTGCCAATTAAGTTGGTCGATCCGACACGCAAGGCCCATGCTCTCAAGGAAGCCAAGCCGAGCTATGTTCTGAGCCTGACGCTCGCGAGCGCCTTCGTTCCGGTGCGGCGCGTCATTGAACGTTACGACGTTCCGCGCATCAGCCCGTCCGATCAGCGCGCGATCTATTTCTGTGAACTGATTGCGTGTGACGGCTTGTGCCCTGGATTCCAGAATGTCGCGCTCTACCCTGAGACCCAGCTCGCGGCTCGCGATCTCTTGGCTCCTATCCCGGATCCCCGACTTGATGTAGTTGCGGTCAATCGAAAGCGCATTGCCCGCTTCGGTGATGCCGCGAATCAGAATGTGGACGTGCGGGTTGTCAGTGTCGTGATGATCGATGGCCGCCCACTCAAGGCGTGTTCCGAGATCGCGTTCCATCTGGGCGACC
>JBKQPD010000216.1:0-27574 GCA_052145175.1 Binataceae bacterium (SeqCode)
GTAGCCGCCACAAGGAGGCAGAAGCCGTTATAAGTCGCCTTTGCGCATGGTGTGTGAATAAACGGCGAAGAAGGTCAGCTAGGTTAAAATTAACATAAGTTACATATGCTTATGTATAAACTAGAAGTGCTAGGAGCACTGATGATATACTAATACTTCGCTTCTTGAGGGATACGGACCCGCATGCCCACACGCTTCACTAAAAGTCGCTCAGTTATCGAACCCGGGATCCGCAATCCGGTGCGCTTGTGGTTGCTACCCCTTATCCTGGGCTTGGCATGGGCGCTGACCTTGGCGTCGTGCGCGCGGGAAGCGGTTACGACCAAGGTTATGGCCGATACGAAGACGCCAACGGCGGCCTACACTATCGGCAAAGACGACGTTATCGACATAATCGTGTGGAAAGAGCCGCAACTGAGCGGCAAAGTTCGCGTCGTGGGCGACGGCACGATCACTATCCCGCTGGTCGGACCGGTCCCGGCCGAGGGCTTGACCTGTGATCAATTGCAGGCCGATCTGACCAAGCGCCTGGCGCAATATACGCAGAACCCGAACGTGACGGTCAGGGTCGCGGTCCCGAACAGTCAGGTATTCTATATCCTGGGCGAGGTCGGGAAGCCGGGTTCGTATCCGTTGCGTTCGGACGAGGTGCTGTCGCAGGCGGTTGCGCAGGCCGGGGGGTTCACCGTATTTGCGGACCAGGGCGCAATCCGGATCGTCCGGCGTATCCCTGACAAGAATATCGTCATGACCGTCAACTATCGTCAGGTGGCGCACGGCGATTTGGCGGCGGACGTTCCGTTGCAGGCCGGGGACACGATCACCGTACCGTAAGATGCCGTTGCGCGCACGATTAGCTTTGCTTCTGAGCCTGGGCCTGAGCCTGGCGGTTGCCGTCGGCAATGCGCGCAGCGCCACGCTGTTCAGCTTCTACCCGATTCTGCAGGCGACGGAGGGCTATAACGACAATATCACGCTCGCCGCGACCCATCATCTGAGCGATTTCGTCACGACCGGAGTGACCGGCTTCGCGCTGGATTTTGGCGGCGGCGGGCGCACCGGTTCATTCCAGTACGATACGGTCTTGCAGAACTACGCCACGCACACGGAATTCAACAGTTACGCGGGCACCAACTTCGTTACGCTGGTCGATCAGGAGACGCTCTCGCCGGACCTGTCGATGTACATCAATGACTCGGCGGTGGTCGGCAAGATTACCGGCGGCCTGCTGGTCGGGAACACCGGCGCGGTCTCTTCGCAAGTCGCACAGTCGGCGCTGACGACCACGCAGACCGAAAGCAACAACTTCAACGTGCTGTTCAATCGCACGATCGGCGCGCGCTGGACCGCGACCTTGGGCGTCACCCAAAACTTTTACTCAAGTGGCCTCGAGACGGAATATTCGCAAGGCGGCACGACGAGCCTGCTGTACGAGGTGCTGCCGCAACTGCAGACCGGGCTGGGCTACACGTTCAATGACTTTCGCTTCAGCGACATGCCGCCGGGCGAGGCCCATACGACACAGCTGGTGGCCCATTGGAGTCCCACGGAACGTCTCAAGGTGGATCTGGCGGGGGGGGTCGTCGCCATTGATAACTTCGGCGGTCCCAGCGGCAACTTCCTGGTGCGACCGGCCGGCACCGGGGCGCTGACCTTCCTGGGCGAGCGCTGGACGGTAACCCTCGGCGGTGGCCAGGTCGCGAATGTCACCGGTGGTCTGGGTGGCACGGGCCTGAACCGCTATGTCAACGCGGTCATCAGCTATGCGCTCCAGCGCCATACGTTCGCTAATTTCGGCGCCAGCTATTACGACTATGTTGGCGGCGGTACGAGCGGCTCCTTCGCGAGTATTGGCGCGAGCCTTTCGACCCAGCCGCGCAAATGGCTGACCCTTTTCGCGCAGTATCAGGGTTTCAGCAATTCCATCAGCGCGGCCAGCAGCGCGCCGATCGGCGCCTTCACCGTACCTGCGGGGAAGACCGCCACCACTAATACCTACACGCTGGGTATCAAGATTGCATTTGACGCGTACGATTATGCTTTATGAGTGACGAGCTCGCATCCGTCAGTCTCGCGCCGTATGCCGATATTCTTCACCGCCATCGGCGGAGTTTTATCTGCACGCTCGCGGTCGGCCTGCTGTTGACGGTGACGGCGGTCGTGGTGCTGCCCAACGTCTAGACCGCCAGATGATCGAGCAGGACGAAGCGGCGGTACTCGTTGAGGACCAGGCCATCTTCTTTCATATCCGCGACAAGGCGGCTGATCATGGGTCGTGAGCAGCCGATCATTTCCGCCAGGTCGGTCTGCGTCAGTTCGGGCATCAGAACGACACCGCGGCTGTCGCGCACACCGAACCTGGCTCCCAACTCGCGCAGAATGAATTCGAGTCTCTGCCTGAACGTCATGCCGAAAAAAACCGCGAAGCGCTGCGCGGAAGCCGACCAGGCGGTGTTCAACCCCTCGAGCACCCTGATCAAGTCGCCCCGCTCGAGTGATTGCAGGGATTTGATCACGTGTTCGCGGGTTAACAGCGCAGCCGTGCATCGGGTCAGGGCCTCCACTTCGAAGCTCTGCACGCTCCGCCCTTTCGGATCGATATGATTGACGTTGCCGATCAGATCACTCGGACCGGCCAGATGAACCAGCACGCGCGTTCCATCGAGACGCGGAAAATAGACCTTGGTCAGACCGCTGAAGACCAAAAAGAGCAGGTCGGCTGGAGCGCCCCGCAAAAAAAGACGCGAACCCTTTTCGTACGCAACGGCATTATGCCGCGAGACGAGTTCTTCAACGAAGCCGGTAGGAATCCCGTAGACGGCGAGTCGCGACGCCAACTGCTCTTTCGCCTCTTCCGAGGTTTGCAGCGGGTTCATTCGACCTTTCCCATCAGCTCGGCCACCTCTGCGGGTCGGGTGCCTTTGGTGTTCGACGTTTCAGCACGATCGAAACGCTCACTATTTCAGAAGACATGCACAAATGTACTTTATTATTCAATCTAGAGCATACACAAGAAAAAACATGATGCAAGACATTTAGCTCCTTTTTGCTCATCGAAATCGTGGGATATTCGATCCCATTCGTCAAATCTGAGCCTTCGTGACGCGGATTAGAGGCAGCTTTTATCGCTCTATCTCGCAAGGCGAGTCATTCAATCTCCGGTTATGCCACTTATCGAGTTTCATCCGCCTTTCGTGAGGTGCGGCTGACGTATCGGCCCCACCACCGAACTCGACGGCTCAACAGTAACCTTAGCAACCTGCTTTGCGGTCAGCTTTGTCGGCCGATTACCGGGGAAAGGACTTCCATTGCACGCAGCCGAAATAAGAAAATAGAGGGTGCCGGCGTAATTCACTAATAATTCATGAGTGGCAAGAACCGAAAGCTTTTTTAGGATCAAATTGCGTAGTCGAACCACTGATCGACCGCTGGTACGCGTGGCCCCATCTCGTCGCGCCGGCGACTGCGGCGCGGAATCTAACCGAGCGCCATTTACGGATCATGGATTCCTATCTGAGCGATCCCGAAGCGCATGCCGACGCGGCAAGAAATCCCACGCTGGCCGGTGGGCCGTTCATGCGCTACGAGACCGATCGTAGCCAGGAGATCGCCGCGCTGCGCGAGACGACCTGCCGTGAGCGGGCGCGCCTTGTCGAGCTTTCCGGCGCGATCGCGGAACTCGAAGTGATCGTCGAGCAGCGGGCCCGCTCCGCTGCTGACCCGGCGGATCGGCTCGTCAAGACGGTGCGTGAGCGCGGGATTGGCGCGAAAAGATTATTTGGCTCGGCGGAAAAGATTCTGAAGTAGTAAAATTTGCAGCCTCGAAATGATGCGGCTGATGGACGAGCAATGAAAGCAAACCGAATTGACGCCGGGCTGGGCGCGTCCATGGAGGACCGCGGGGACGCATCGCGGCGAAAGTCCGGATGTGTCCGCCGAGCGGCGCGCGATCCATTCGCAGCGCTCCCGCGCGCGACCTTAGCGCGCCGTCCGCTGGAATCACGAGTTCGATGGACCTGGGTCTGAAAGAAGTCCATGTCTGGCAGGCTGATCTCGAAGTGTCGGCCCGGATGCTCGACGAGCTGCAAGCAACGCTCTCCGGCTACGAGTTGGCGCGCGCCGCGCGCTTTCACTTTCCGCGTGATCGCGCGCGGTTTATCGCGGCTCACGCGATCGTGCGCAACATCCTCGGGGGCTATCTCATCGCTTCACCGGCGATGCTGGAATTCTCGAGCAACGAGCACGGCAAACCCGCCCTCGCCGGTAACTGGCGTAATGAACTGAGTTTCAATCTCTCCCACTCAGGGGAGCGCGTGGTGGTCGCGCTTACACGGGACCGCGAGGTGGGGGTCGACGTGGAAGAGTACGTTCCGAGTCGCGCGGATGCGGCGGTCGCCGAACACTATTTCTCGCCGTCGGAAGTCGCACGTCTGCATGCTCTACCCGAGAGTATTCGGCCGCGCGCTTTTTTCAATTGCTGGACGCGGAAGGAAGCCTATATCAAGGCGCGGGGCCTGGGTCTCGCGATCCCGCTCGATTCGTTCGACGTCTCCCTGGCCCCGGATGAACCGGCGACGCTCCTCCGAACTTCGGTAGGCGACGATGTGGGAACGTGGCAGCTTCGTCACCTCGAACTTGGGGATAGGTATATCGGCGCGCTGGTCGCGTCAGGCACCGGCTGGAGCTTCGATCTGCGTCACTGGACGGGTCCCCGGGCGGGTATACCAACGGTGAACGCATAAAATGAGTGGACGTAGCGATTCAGGACCGAGCGGCGGAGTTCACCACTCAACTCCGTCCGAGCGTGTAAAACTCCTCATTGGGCCGCATGGCGCTGACGTTAGCCAGCCGATTCGACATGGCGAAGAAGGCCGCAATAGCGGCGATATCCCAGACATCATCCTGGCTGAAGCCGTGGCTCGCGAGCGTTGCGAATTCGGTATCGCCGACCACGTAGGGTTGCAGCGCGACCTGCAACGCGAACTCGAGCATCGCTCTCTGCCGCGGCGTGATATCAGCCTTGCGGTAGTTGATCGCGATTTGATCAGCGAGGAAGGGATTCTTGGCCCGGACGCGCAGAATCGCGCCGTGCGCGATTACGCAATAGTGACACTGGTTGGCGCTGCTGGTCGCGACCACGATCATTTCCCGCTCAGCTTTGCTCAGTCCCCCGGCTTTCTCCATCAACGCGTCGTGATAGGCGAAAAACGCACGGAATTCGTCCGGGCGATGCGCCAGGGCAAGGAACACATTCGGAATGAAGCCCGCCTTGGCCTGCACCTGTTCGATCCGTGCGCGCATGTCGTCGGGCAGTTCCGCTAACGCGGGGATGGGAAACCGGCTGATTGGATGACTCATCGGGACCTCGGAGAGTTGCCGGTTGCGCTACTTAGCGGCGCCGGAGGCGGGCGCTCCGGCCGTCTGTGAGATGAATTCGGCGAGGCCGGCGGTCTGATCGGCGCCCAGGGGACAGCCGTAGGCCGTGCGCATCTTGTCGACCTCTTTCTTCCAGACTTCGAGCGACAACGGCGGCTGCGTATCGATCATTTCCTTCGAATGACACAACAGACAGCGCGAGTTGGCGAGTTTGGCAGAATCGCCGCCCGCGAAGACCGAATTGCCGAAGGGCAGGCTGATCTTCTGCGACGTAAGTCGAACGGTGTGATGTGAACCCGGCGCCGATGGGCTTTGGGCATTTGCGACGCCTTGCACGAGCGTCAGGGCCAAGGCCGTCAGGGAAGCGGCGCGGATCGTGCGGTGCCAGCTATGCGTCATTGGTCGAAGCCTTCTATCCGCTCGCCCGCTACGCCGTATGCACGGTGACCTGCTCGATCACGTTAAGCATATAGCCGCCGGGGTTCCAGGTGGGAGATGAGGGTTGCGCCAGATTATTACTGTTGGTCGCGTTTACCAGCAGTTTGTAGGTGCCAGCCTTGCTCGGCACAAAACTCGTATGCCAGCGGCGAAAGCTGTAGCGTCCGTAATCCTTGTCCAGGACAGCGTTCCGCCAGCTCGCACCGCCGTCCGCCGAAAAACTTACCTGCTTGACCCCGGTGTCACCGCCGAACGCGATGCCGCGAACTTTGACCGGCGCTCCGCGCCGGATCGTCGCGTCGTCGCGCAAGTTGGTAATAAACGAACGCGGGACCATCCGGTTGATCGGCACCATTTTGACGTCTTTCGCGCCCGGCACCATCGTCGCGCCCGGTGTGTCTGGAATCAGATACGCGGTGCGCATCCAGTAGTTGTCGTCAGGATGGTCGAGCACTTCGATATGACTGAGCATCTTGATCCAATAGGTGGAATACCAGCCCGGCACGATGAGCCGCAACGGAAAGCCGTTGAGCAACGGCAACTGTGTGCCGTTCATCCCGTAGGCCACCATGACCTCGCGGTCCATCGCGTGATCGATCACAAGCGATTTCATGAAGACGGGGGTTTCCGGCGTCTCACCAAACTCGAGGCCGCGGAAGCGGACTTGCACGGCGCCGGGCAACACGCCCACGCGGTCAAGCAATGATTTCAGCGAGATGCCCGTCCACCGCGCATTGCCCATCGCGCCGTTGCCCCACTCCCCACCCGGCACGCGCGGCGTGGAGAAGCCCCGACTGTTACCTGAACACTGGTTTACAGCGGCCATTTCGACTTGGTCGGGCTGACGTAAAATTTCCTGGAGCGTGAATTCTCTGGGCGTGCGCACATGTCCGTCGATCCGCAGGCGGAAGGTGTTTACGTCGATCGCGGTCGGAATCGCCGACAGATGCCAACGTACGAAGAACCGATCGTTGGGAGTGAAGACGCCCTCGTCGAAAACCTCGAACGGGGTTTCGAGCAGGGGCGGGCGTTCACGCAGCAGAATCATCTCGCGCTTTTGGGGAAAGCGGATGAGCTGGCGGCCGCCGTTCGCAAACGGCATCTGGACGAGCCTGGCGGCTAAAGCCGGCAAGCTTCCACTCAAAGCCCCGCCGGCGGCGAGGCCGGCCGCCATTTGCAAAAAGCTGCGTCGGGGCAACCTGCGCGCGCGATCCGCTGCGGACAAGTCGGCAATCGGCGGTGTGGATCGGTTCACGAGGCTGCTCCGTTTATGCGTCTTGCGTGCCTTGCGGCGCGACGACTACCCAGTCCGAGGTTGTCGCGCCCGAACTGCTGACCCATGAATGAAGATACATCCCGGCGCACATCGCGGCGACGAAGATAATAACCGGGAGCGCGCCCGCAGCGACCGAGGTGAGCGCCGGTCCGGGACAGAACCCGCCGAGCCCCCATCCCGCGCCGAAAAGCATCGACCCCAGAATCAGTTTCGCATCCAAATCGCTGCGCTTGGGTAGCGCAAATTCGGGCGCCAGCAAGGGCGACGGCATTGTCCGGCACCAGCGGTAGGCCACCGCGTAAACTGCGATCGCGCCAAGCATGACGAAGGCGAGGCTGGCGTCCCACGCACCAAAAAAATCCAGAAAGCCGATGACCTTTATCGGGCGGGTCATGCCGGAGATTCCCAGCCCGAGCGCAAACACGATTCCCGAAACGAAGGAGGTCAGCGATGCTTTCATAGGGCGTTTCCCATCAGATGGTTGACGAGATAGACGACGATTGCTCCGGTTGCGATGAATGTTCCGGTGGCGACGAGCGAGCGTGGCGAAAGGCGGCTCACCCCGCATACACCATGGCCGCTGGTGCATCCGCTGCCCAACCGGGTGCCGAAGCCGACTAGCAGGCCCGCGCCAATCAGGATCGGGAACGGGCGGATGATCCCGAAGGCGAAGGCGCCCGGCAGCACGATACGGAGCAGCAATCCGCCCGCCAGCAGGCCGGCCAGAAAGCAGATTCGCCAAAGCGTGTCGCCTTTGACGGGCTTGAGGACGCCCGCCAGGATGCCGCTGATACCCGCAATCTTGCCGTCCAGCAGCAGCATCGCCGACGCGCTCAGTCCGATAAGGAGGCCGCCGAAGAGGGCGGAGAATGGTGTGAAGTTATGCATGCCCGAATTCCCCGCTTAACGCTCGACCGGCAAGCCCGCCTCGCGCCACTCCAACATCCCGCCTTTAAGATTGGTGACCTGCTCGAAACCGAGCGCGGTCAAAATCGCGCCGGCCGTCGTGCTCCGCACTCCCGCGCGGCAGACCAGGACGATTTCGCCCCCCTTCAAGTTCTCGAGCTCGGCCGCCTTGCCCGGTAGCACACGCAACGGAATCAGGCGGCTGCCGTGCAGATGACCGAGTTCGTCGCCGTATTCCTCCGGCTCGCGCACGTCGATAATAACCGGGGCGTTGCCGGCCTTGAGCCGCGCGTCCAGGTCGGCCGCCGTGATTTGTCGAATCGCGCTCAACTGCGTGAGGTCGGGGAATTTGACCGAATCATCGTCGATTGCCGATTGATTGGCCTGCAGCGCCTCCTGAATCTTGTCGGGCAGTGCGAGCCCCAGATTCTTCATGATGTCGATGTATTCCTCCCGGCTATGACCGGCAACCCGTGGATTAGTGGCTTTTTCCTGGCCGATAGTTGAATGCAGGTTGCCGCGATAATCGTGAGCGGGAAAGACCAGCGTCTCATCCGGGAGCGTGAAAAGCGCACTAATGATCGCGTCGTATTCCTGACCGGCGTCGCCGCCGGGGAAATCCGCGCGTCCGGTGCCGCCGATCAGCAAAGTATCGCCCGTGAATACCCTCCCGTCGACGCTGAGGCTGATGCCGTCGCGGGTATGCCCCGGTGTATACAGCACCTTCACCCGCAAATCGCCCACTTCGAGCACGTCGCCATGCATCACGTGAACCGCCACGTGAGGTGCGGGTGCGTGACGCTCCATCACGACTTTGGCGTCGGTCAGGTCGGCGAGGTCGAAGGTGCCGCTCCGATGGTCGGCATGGGTGTGGGTGTCGATCAGGTAGTCGAGCCGGAAGCCGTGGTAGGCGGCCACCGCGATATAGCGGCCCGAGTTTTCCTTGAGCGGATCGATCAGCAGCGCGCGCCGCGTCCGCTCGCAGGCCAGCATGTAGGTCTTGCATTTACCCCGGTTCAATTCACGGCAAAACATGATCTGTTTCCTCCCGCGGCTTCCGCTTGCATCCGGGTCAGCCGCATTTGCCACTTGACTCTGCCTTCAGAAGTATATAACTACTTAGTTATGAACGCAAGTACTCAAACGAAGGTCCGGCGGGTGAAGGTCCGGGCCGTTGCGAAGCGGCCGCGCCCGATGATGACCTGGGAAGCGCTGGAACTGGTGGCCGCGCGCTTCCGTGCAATGGGCGAGCCGTTGCGTTTGCGGATCCTCCAGCAGCTGGAGACCGGCGAATGCAGTGTTTCGGCGCTCGCGGAGAGCCTGGGCGCAACACAGCCTAACGTCAGCAAGCATCTGAAGGTGCTGCAGGACGTGGGCTTGCTCAAGCGCCGGCAGCAGGGCAACAGTGCCTATTACGCGATTGCGGATCCGATGGTTTTCGAACTCTGCGAGATGATCTGCGCGCGCCTGCACGACCGGCTCGAAGCCCAGGTCGGAGCGCTCAAGGCGCGGGTGCGAGGTTGACGGTATGACGCTCACTGCTCCCGAAGTTACCGCGGCGAACGCCGCGACCCAGCCTGTACCGCGGCGGTGGCGCGACGAGTTGGGCTCGGCGAATCCCGCGAACCTGATGGCGCGCCTCGTCTTCCCCCTCGTCGCCTGCGCTTCGCTGCTGCCGCTGGTTTCCCCGGGGATCGCGCTCATGGTGGGAATCGCGCTGGCTCTCACGCTCGGCAATCCGTATCCATTGACCACCGCCCGTGTGATTACACCGCTGCTGCAAATATCGGTGATTGGACTCGGGGCCGGCATGAACCTGACCGAAGTTGGCCGCGCCGGAGTGCATGGCTTCTTTTACACAGTTATCGGTATCTCGCTGACGATAACCCTCGGCCTGACGCTGGGCCGCTTGATTGGTACCGAGCGGGATACGTCGCTGCTGGTGACGGTGGGCACCGCGATTTGCGGCGGGAGTGCGATTGCCGCGGTCGCGCCCGCGATCCGCGCCAAACATCATGATGTTTCGGTGGCGCTCGCGACGGTGTTTTTCCTCAACGCGGTAGCGCTTTTCATCTTCCCGCCACTTGGACATCATTTTGGGCTCAGTCAGATGCAGTTCGGCGTGTGGAGCGCGCTGGCGATCCACGACACGAGCTCCGTGGTCGGTGCGGCGATGCAGTATGGCGCTCGCGCGCTGGAAATCGCGACCACGATCAAGTTGACGCGCGCACTCTGGATCGTCCCGGTCACGCTGGCGATCGGGATGTTATGGAATCGCGGAAGCGGCGAGGCGGGCGCGGGGAAGGCCAAGCGGCCGTGGTTTATTCTCGGCTTTCTCGCGGCGGCCGCAATCGTCACCTGGATTCCCGCGCTCAAGCCGTCGGGCCATCTCGTGTTCGTTGGCGCGCAACGCTCCCTGGTTGTGACGCTCTTTCTGATCGGCTCAGGACTCAGTCGTGAGGCTCTGCGGGCAGTCGGCCGCCGGCCGCTGATTCAGGGTTTTGTGCTCTGGATAGTGATGGGCAGTGGAACACTCGGCGCGCTTCTGCTCGGCTGGATCGGCTGAACGCGCGCCGCGCGCGAACCACCGGAGGACACTACGATGAAGCCATTACCGCACGTTTACACCGCGCGACTCGCTGGCGGTCCCGAGGGGTATGCCTCGGTCGGTTCCGTCGGCGTCCCGGAGTTGCGGACTGCTCCACCTGCGGATTTTGACGGGCCGGGTGACGCATGGAGCCCCGAGCAATTTCTGATGGGGGCCGTCGAAGCTTGTTTTCTTTTCACCTTCCGCGCGGTGGCGCAGGCGTCCAAGCTCGAGTTCACAGCGCTCGAGGTTGCAGGGGAGGGCACGGTTGATCGCAAGGATGGCGCGACGCGCTTTACGCAAATCGTCCTGCATCCGCGCTTGACTGTGCCAGCCGGTACGGACCACGCGCGGGCGCTGCGGATCCTCGAGAAGAGCGAGAAGGCGTGTCTTATTTCCGCTTCGCTGTCGGCAACAGTCCATCTGGAGCCGGAAATCATCTTTGGCTGATTCTTGGTAAGTGGTGGTTCGCGCTACCCGCCTTATGGTCAAGGATGCCGTGGATCGGATCGCGCTGGCGCGGCGTCCCGATGCGTCATCTTTTTAAAAATCGCCAAGACGATCGGTAGAATTGCGGTCCCGTCGCATAAGGATACTGGCGCCGCGCAGCCTCTTTGGCACGTTCCCGGGCAATCTCGTCTTCTGGAGTCCGCACCACATTCACCGGCGTGGTGATCCTCCCGTCCGGGCGCTGGTCACCCGCTATCGCGCTCAGGCCGCGGTTGCGATTCCTTTCATCGCCTCCCGTTGGTAGACCAGCACGAACAGCCTGATTCGGGTCTCCAGTTCCCGAAAGGCCGTCTTAAAAGATTGCGCTTGTTGCTTGGGCGAGCCGTTCACCACCGGCTCCGTGATCCGCCAATGAATGACCTGTGGATGTCCCGGCCATACCGTCGGTATCCCCGCCGGCGGATATCCTCCAAGCGATACGATGAAATCCATGGGTGGCGCATTGGGGGCCAGAAACTCGTTGCAATTCTTGCTGCGCAGCGCCTCGTCCCAAACATTGTAGCTCTTTAGCAGATCGGCCGCATGCGGATCGATTTCGTGCCGCGGGACGACGCCGCCACTGAAGGCGTGGAAGTCCTGCCCGCCCCAGCGCTTGAGCAAGGCTTCCGCCATGATGCTGCAGATGGAATTGTCCACGCACAAAAAGAGCACCTTGAAAGCGTTTCGTGGGCGTGGCGGCGGTGATATGCGTTCAGTCAGGACGGAGCGCGCCGCGGCAGGGGCTCCCAATGCGCTTTGAATGACTCTCATAATGATCGGCGAGCTAAACTCGGCCGAATCGCTCCTTCACGTTGATAGCATAGTACGGACCAAAAGTTTGGCCGTCTCGCCGAACGCGGTCAACCCCCACGACGTTCGCTCCGATCCGATCCAATCGCGCATCAAAGCTAATATCTGCTCGCGGGCTTTAAACGCAATTCGCCCACTCGTCCTGATCGCTTCAGCGCTCAGCGCGTGCTTCACGGTCATCTTGTTTCCTTTCGCGCCAAAACGGGTTGTCTCCGATTGCGCCGCCTGCGTTATCTTGTTGCGGTCCTTGAATTTCGGTAACGGCTTTTGCGGTCAATCGTACGCGGTGGGCCGGAAATGTTATAGAATTCCCTGCGCCTGGGAGGGGTGGCCGAGTGGTTGAAGGCACCGGTCTTGAAAATCGGCGTGGCCGAAAGGTCACCGTGGGTTCGAATCCCACCCCCTCCGCCACGAATTCCACTAAAGCTCGGCTTCGAGCGAATCGTGTTCCCGCTGACGCAGACACGTCGGCGACGGGCAATGGGCGGCGCTGGAGCGACCTTGGCCCGGAAGTTCCGTTAGCAAAGCGTTGAGAAAGGTCGGTGGCCGGTCCCCGTTATAGCCTTCCTACTGGTAGGGCGGGGACCGGTCACTGAAGTTGCGCGCCTTCTACTCAGTAGGGCAGGTTCCCGTTGTAAAACCACAGCGTATCGTTACCGTACAGGTGCACAACCGATAGCGGCTTGCTGCCCGCGTTCATGGTTATACTGTAGATTGTCGTACCAGCGGGACTGGATCCCGGATAGTAATACACGTTGTTGCTATGCACGTAGTCGGCGTTAAACGGATCCGCGACATAATTGGTCAAGGCGGCCAATCCGCCGTTGACGGTCGGCGCTTCCACGATCCACTCCGCGCTGTTCCCGGTGAAGGTGGTCCCGCTGGGTGGACTGAAGGCCACGGAGACCGAAGTGTTGGTCGAATAGTTGATGAGGTAGGCGTGTCCGGAGGGGGTCGCGGTCGTATACCATACTTCGACACCCATCACGTTACCCGGCGCAACCGTGAGATTGGTTATCCGCGTTTCAGCGTATGGGTACCATTCGTACCAGGGCCCGTAGAACGTCGATTTCGTGCTGCCCGAGCAATAGGCATCGACCTCAGTTCCCGCCTGGAGAACGTCGCCCGAGTTGAAACCATCGAAACCGACCCACTGCGACGAATAGTCCCACGAGCCGGTGCAGACGCCGAAGGGCTGCTGGGCGATCGGCACAATATACTCAGAATAGATCGCGGCGTTATTGAGTTTGAATGTTCCCGCCGCGCCGACGTCGGCATAGCCGCTCCAATTGGAGGACGTGACCGCAAGACTGCCGTTGTCAACGGTCTCGCTCTCCGATAAAGTCGTGGCGGCGCGATTGTGGATCGTGGTCTGCTGCAGAAGCGGATGTTTGAGGCGCTTTTGCGGCGTCGACACCATCTTCTGCCAATGCGCATAAGCATCGGGGGCGTCCCACTCGTCGGGGCGAGGGGGAAACCCATATTGCGCGAGGTCGGCGTCTGACGCCGCAAGCGGATCGAAGCCGGCCGGCGGCTGCGGGTAGGCGATCGTACCCGCAACGTTGGTCTGTTCGGTCGCGACGCTTTCCGCTGGCGGTCGACCTTGGGCCAGTGCGCGCGAGGAGAGGCTGAGGGCGATGGCCGCGCCCAACACGACAGCGACGCTGTCTTTATATCTCTTGGTTTCAACTTTCATTACATTCGTCCCCTTTAGCTAGCTTGTTCGGCCGCTCCGGTGAGAGCGATCGCCGCTTCTATTGTTTTCCCGGGAGGTGCCGAATGAGCATTCGTGCCTCTTGTAGGAGTCGTTAGCTAGAATGGAGACTTTGAGCGGATTGGTAGCAAAGCTGGCTTCCAGGAGGACATGGATTTTCCTGAAAGCCGAAACACGTCGCGGAGGCCATGATCGTGCGACGGACCTCGGCATTGTCACCCACCGGAGAATTTCAGATAAAGATAGACGTAATCATCGAGGTTCGCGGAGGAGACCAATGGAACAGGTACGCGCGGTAGTGGTCGATCCGGATGCGGTCGGGCGTCTCGCGATAAAGTCGTCGCCGCTGCGGGCGGCGCTGCCGTCGCAAGCGCTCGTGCGGGTCAAGGCGATCTCGCTCAATCTGGGCGAGGTGCGACGGGCGCTGACGATGGCGGAGCCGGGATGGCGACCCGGGTGGGACCTCGCGGGCGTGGTCGAGCAGCCGGCGGCTGATCACTCGGGACCGCCGGCGGGCGCGCGCGTCGTCGGCTTTCTGCCCGCCGGCGGGTGGGCGGAAGCGGTTACGGTACCCACGAACGCGCTCGCGCAATTGCCTGACAGCGTCTCGTTCGCGCAGGCCGCGACCTTGCCGGTCGCCGGGTTGACCGCCCTCTACTCGCTTGAGCAGCACGGCGCGATCATTGGCCGCCGCGTGCTCGTTACCGGGGCGTCGGGCGGTGTCGGCCATCTGGCGGTCGAACTCGCCAATCGCGCGGGCGCGTTCGTGGTCGCGTCGGTGCGGCGGCCCGAGCGCGAAAAGCATGCCCGGTCGGCGGGCGCGCATGAGGTGGTCGTCGGTGAAGATCCGTCAGCCGCGGTGCGGTTTGGTCCATATGATCTGATTCTCGAATCGCTGGGCGGGAATTCGCTCGGGGCAGCGATGAAGATGATCGCCCCGGGCGGGATGTGCGTACTGTACGGCGTGTCGGCGGCGTCCGAGTCGAGCTTCGACGCGGCGACGTTCATGCGGACCGGCGGCGCGAGTCTCTATGGCTTCATCCTGTTTCACGAGATTCCGTATCGTCCTGCCGCGCAGGGCTTGGCGCGACTCGTCGAGATGGTTGCCAGTGGACGGCTCCATCCGCAGATCGAACTGGAAGCGCCATTCGATGCGATCGCGGAAATGGCGAACAAACTCTACGCTCGCGGCATCGCCGGCAAGGCCGTGCTGCATCTCTAGTCGAAGCGTCTACGGATGATGCCGCGGTCGCTTCAGAAAGAAGAGTAGCAACAATGCGGCAAGATTGAGGGCTGCGCTCAACTCGAAGGCAACCGCGTAACTTTTCGTGGCGTCGTAGAGATAGCCCGCGATGAGCGGACCGAACGCGGCCGGCGAGCCCGCGACCGCAAAAATAAAACCGACGATCGCGCCGACTGCCAGGCGGCCGAAGAAGTCGCCCACCAAGGCGGGAAAGAGCGCCGTGACGCCGCCATAGGAAAAGCCGAAGACGGCGGCGCTTGGATACAGCAACGCCAGACCGGTGCTGAACGTGAAACCGAGAAACGCGAGCGCCTGCAGGATTAAACTAAGGCCCAGCGTGGGAACCCGCCCCAGACGATCGGAGATTGGCCCAATCGCGAGCCGCCCGGCGAATCCCGCGAAACCGATAACGCTGATCGTCATCGCGGCACGAAACTCCGAAATACCCAGATCGACCGCAAACGGCACAATATGGACCATCGGCATGAAGACCACCAGCCAAGTCAGGGCAAATATCGCGGTCAGGATCCAGAATGCCGTGGTGCGTTTGGCCGCGGGCAGGGTCCACTCTTCGAGGGGCGAAGTGTCCGGGGCGGTCTGATTCAGCCGCGGCTCCGCCGAATATCCATCGGGCTGTAGTCCCATCTCCTCGGGATCGCGCACGATAAAGGTGGCACACGTGACGATCGCGACGACCGCGACCAGCCCCAGGATGAAATAGGCGCCGCGCCAGCCGTACGCCGCGATCAGTGCGGTCGCGAGCGGAGGGAAGACGAACATCCCGAAGCTCGCCCCGCTCGACGTGATACTCAGTGCGAGTCCGCGCTTGACGGTGAACCATCGCACTACGGTGGCGTTGCATGGCACGTAGGCCGCGCTCATCCCGGCCGCGGCAATCACGCCGAGCGCGATATAGAGTTGCCATAGGGCGTGGACCCGGCTGACGAGCATGATGCCGCTGGCGAGAAGGCCGCCGCCGATCGTCAGGACGATCCGTGGTCCCAGACGATCGGTCAGCCGCCCGCTTGCAATGCCGAGGGCGCTGTAGACAAAAACATACATCGAGTAGGGAAAAGAAAGGCTCGCGCGATCCCAGCCGGTATCGGAGGAGATAAAATGCATAAACACGCCGAAGCTGAACTGAATACCGTAAGCGACGAACAGCACGATGAAAGCGCAGGCGACCACCACCCAACCATAGAACAGCCGTGGCTGTCCGGCGGCGAGCTCCGCGGCAGCCGGGGCCGGTCCTTGCCCGGACGCTAAATTGCTCATCGTTTGTCGCGCTCAATCGTCGTCGGGTTGGTTATGCTCGCAGCTTCCCGCAAAGGCAAGCGAGCGATCCGTGGCTTTTTTGCCGAGCACGTTCGTCTGGAAAGAGGGGCACACTTGAGGTAAAGCCTAGGGGTGTACTTTGAACGCGTGACGGGACAAGCTCCGTACGCGCGCGAATAGACTTCGAACACGAGGAGATCTTTATGCACGTAGGTTACGGCGCAGTCTTTCAGAATCCCGGCAACGCCCTTTCCGATACCGAGGTCTGGCGCAACGAAGTCCGGCTGGCCGAGATGGCCGAGCCGATGGGTTTTGATTCGGTCTGGTCGATCGAGCATCACTTCGACGACTACACGATGTGTCCCGACCCTTTGCAGTTTTTGAGTTATATGGCCGGGCGGACCAAGACCGCCAAGCTCGGCTCGATGGTCGTCGTGCTGCCCTGGCACGATCCGATTCGCGTTGCCGAGCAGGTAACGATGCTTGACCATCTTTCGAATGGCCGGTTCATCCTCGGGATTGGGCGTGGTCTCGCGCCGATCGAGTACGAGGGCTTTCGTCTCGATCAGAACGAGGGCCGCGCATTGTTTGTCGAGTATGCCGAGTTGATCTTGAGTGCGCTTGAGAAGGGCTATATGGAGGGTGGGGTGCTCACCCGGCAGCCGCGGCGCGAAATCCGGCCCTATCCGGCGCGCTCGTTCCGCGGACGCTCGTATGCGGCGGCGGTCTCACCCGAATCGATGCCGATTATGGCGAAGCTTGGCGTGGGTGTGCTGGTCATCCCGCAGAAGCCCTGGGACGTCGTGAAGCAGGACTTCGCGGTCTATAACAAGGTGTGGCGCGAGGTGAACGGTACGGAGCCGCCCAATCCGCTCAGTGGGGGTTTCTTCTTCGTCGACGAAGACCGCTCGCGCGCCGAAGAGCTGGGGATGAAGTACATCACCGATTACTATCACACAGCGATGCGTCACTATGAGATGACCGCCGAGAAGTTCGGCTCGCACAAGAGCTACGAATTCTATAGCCACGTTGGCAAGTATATTGCCAAGCACGGGATGGACGGTGCGGCGAAGGATTTCGCGAATCTGATGCCGTTCGGCACGCCCGCGCAAGTCCTCGAGAAGCTGCGCTTCATGAAAGAGACCATCAACATGGACGCGATCATGGGCAACTTCAGCTATGCCGGGATCCCGCTTGCGGAGGCCGAGCGGAACATGAGGTGCTTCGCCACGCAGGTCATGCCGGAACTCAAGAAGTGGAATGGCGAGCCCTTGAAGGAAGGCGCCGAACTGAACACGTTTGGTGCGAAAGCCGCGTAAGCACTATCCCCTGACTGACTAATCGTGCGGGCTCATCCGGGGGGTCTCCGCGGATGAGCCCGCCTCATTTAACGACCTTGGTCATAAAGATATCGGCCTGCGTCGCGAATTCCCGCTCGCTTGGGTAGCGTCCCAAATCGAGGATGAAGTAGGTTGCGCCCGCGGCGCGCTCGGCTTCGAGCTTGGCCCGGGCCGCGCCGACGTCGTCGAATCTCATGCCGCGCCGCACCACGATCTCAGGGGCGTCGCCACGGCCGCGCGCCCGCAATTGCTCCTTCAATTGCGCGACCGCGGGTTGCAGCTTGTCCTCGGGGAGCATCGGATGCCATCCGGCGCCAAACTCGACCACCCGTCGCAGCGCGGGGGCGCCGTTGCCACCGATCCAGATCGGTGGGCAGGGCGGACGCGGCGCAAAGATGAACGGCGCAAAGCTGACCAGGTCGCCGCTGTAGCCCGCCGCGTCGTGCCCGAACAGATGAGTGATTACGCGCAGCGTCTCGTCGCTGATCTTCCCGCGCATCCGCTTGTCGACGCCGAGCGCCGCGAACTCGGACTTCATCCAGCCGACCCCGACACCGAGGATCAGGCGGCCGCCGGAGAGCTCCTGAATCGTCGCGACCTGCTTGGCCGTGAGCACGGCGGGGCGATAGGGCAGCACCAGCACCGACACGCCCAGGCGGATACGCTCGGTGATACCCGCGATGTAGGCCAAGGCCGCGAGCACGTCGAGATAGCGGCCCCCTGAGCCCTCGGTGTCGTCGGGCGGGATGCACAGATGGTCCGAGACAAAGACGGCGTCGAAACCGAGCGACTCGGCGGCCTTCACGCAGGCGCGGATCGTCGGGGCGGTCGATTGCGGTCCCATGTTGCGCACCGCTATTCCGTATTTCATCGGTTCAAACCTCTGGATCGATCTTGTCGCCGATTTTCCGGACGGAGACAATCATGTCGCGGTCATTCCCGCGCGTGTCCCAGTGAAGGCAGCGGAACGAGCAGGACGTCCCATTGAACACGGGCTCTCGTGCGAGGAATCCCGGATCCTTCCTGCTCGACTGTCGGTCACGACCTAAGGTGGAGGCGGTAACTTGGCGCCGTAGTGTCGCCGAATCTCGCTTCCAAGCTCGGGTCCCTCCGGAAAAGCGCCGAGACGCGTGACGCAGACCGCGCCTGCGGCATTCGCCAGCCGCCCGATCGCGGGCCATGGCAAGCCCCAGCGGAAACCCGCGATCAGCGCGCCGGTAAAGGCGTCGCCGGCGCCGGTCGAGTCGACCTGCCTGACCCGCAATGCGGGCACCCGCAGCGTCGCCTCCGTGCTGCTGATCGCGCATCCCCGATCACCCTCGGTAATAATCACGGCGCGGGAGCGATACCTCTTCCGGAGCGCGATTGCGAGTTCCAGGGAATCACGCTTCGCACCGCCGTCGACAAGTTCGCGGGCCGCCGCCTTGGCCGGTTTGAGAATCGTGGCGAGCCGCAACGCCTGTTCGAGTTGCGGCGCGGTGCCGAGGGAAGCGCAGGCGTCGGACGGCGGGACGTCAACGTCGAGCACGGTCGGAATGCCAGCAGCGCGGGCGAGCGACAGGATCGCGATCACGGCCGGCAAGGGAAGCTGCGAAATCTCGGTACTGACGAGATGCGCGTTGCGGATGAAGTCGCCATGCACCCGCCGCACTTCAGCGGCGGTCAGTTCGCCGGTCGCGCCGCGCGCCATGTAGATCGCGCGATTACCTTCGGGATCGAGAAAGATCGCGGCAAAGGAACTGGCCGAGCCGTCACGCGTCAGATCGCTGCGGATCCCCAAATGTCGCATCCCACGACGTAGCATCGCCCCGTGCGGATCGTTGCCAATCTTGCCGAAGATCCCCGTTCTGAGACCCAGCACGCGCGCCCAGCCGAGATGGTTCAGGACGACTCCGCCGACCGCCACCTGCACCGCTGGTGCTCGGCGCGAGCCGCCGGAAGCGATCAGGATTTTCTCGTCGGCACCAATGATGCGCGGCGTACGATGGTAAAGATCGACCACCATGCTGCCGCATCCAACCGCGTCAAGTTTCATCTCGGCTCCGGGTTTTCCGCTTTCCCCGTTAAGGATTATTTGATGGAGTGCGTCAAAGCCTTTAGCGAGTTTACTGGATAATCAGGTCGGGAAAGGCATCACATGGGAACCGCAAGTCGAATCAGATGGATTCTGGGGTTAGCGCTGATCCTGCTGGCTTTGCAGGCGACGCCCGCACGGGCGCAATGGGGCCCGGCGCCCGCTCAACTGAATTGGGGCGACTACGACACTGGCCATATATGGCACGACGCCGCCTGGTGGTGGGCGAATCACGCCGGCTGGGTGCCCGGCCACCATCCGGAGTGGTGGGGCGATTTCGACGACACCCATGTCTGGCAGCCCGCGTGGTGGTGGTGGGCGAATCATGGCGATTGGGCGCGGACTCACCGTCCAGAGTGGTGGGGCGACGTGTACGAGGGTACGTGGTATCCCGCAGCATGGTGGTGGCAGTATTACCCCTCCTGGGTCCGGCTCCACCATCCGGAATGGTGGGGCGATTTCGACCAGGGGGCCTGGTATCCGGCGGGATGGTGGTGGCAACAGCGGCGCGCGTGGGTGCTCGAACATCATCCGGAATGGTGGGGCGAGTTCAGCCAGGGTGTATGGTATCCGGCGCCATGGTGGTGGCAATTCCAGCCCGGCTGGGTGAGGGCCAACCATCCTGATTGGTGGTGTTACCCCGACGGCGGCGTCTGGTATCCGGCCGGATGGTGGTGGCAGTTCCATCCTAACTGGGTGCGCGCGCATTATCCCGACTGGTGGGGTGACTTCGACGATGACCATTACTGGCGGCCGGCCGGCTGGTGGTGGGAGCACAATCCGGCCTGGACGCGCACGTATCATCCGAACTGGCAGGGTGACTTCGATGACCATCATGCGTGGCACAGTGATGCGTGGTGGATGAATCACGACGCGGCGTGGGTCGGGCAGCATCATCCGGAGTGGGTCGGCGATTATGACGACCATCACGTGTGGCACGCGATGAGCTGGTGGGCGCGCACGGATCCCGCTTTTGTGCGGCAAAAACATCCGGAATGGCTGCCGAAGATTCAGAACTCATTGGAAAGCGATCACGCCTTGAGCCAGCAGGCGCTGGTGCGTCGCCATACGCAGCAGACGCGTGACCTCGATCAGTTCCGGCTCGAGCAGCAACAGGAAGCGGCGCGCCAGCACGCTGCGCAGTTGCAGAATATAGAGCAGCGGCACGCCGCGCAGTTCCAGGCGCTGGAGCAGGCGCATGCCAGCAAGGCCACGACCACGGACGCCGGCGCGGACTGGGTCCAGGTCGAGACCCGTCACAGCCAGGAAGTGCAGACGCTGCAACGCCAGCACGATACGCAGCTCAGGCAGTTGGAGCAACAGAATGTCGCGCAGGAGGAAGCCGCCGCCCGCAACCATATGGCGCAGCAACGGGCACTCGCGCAGCAACACACGACGCAGGTCCAGGCACTCGAGCGGGAGCACACCGAGATGACGCGCCAGTATCGCGCGGCCGCGTCGGTAAGCCGCGGCGCGCCGAGTCCGCATCGATGAGGCCCGGCCATAGCTTTCGTCGCGGGCCAGGTCGAGATATGACCAGAGCATTTTCTGTCTGAGAGCTATGCGCCGCGAGACGGATACAATTGCGGGACGCCAAGGCTACTCTGATGCCTCAGCCTTTTTCGGTTGCCGGCACTTCGGCGAGAGTATCCACCCAATTCAACGCGGAATGCCGCCAGATTTGCCGCTGCGGTGAGAAAGTCGCGCGTTGCGTGATCGTACCAATGCGCAGGGAGTAGCTCTGGGGATTATCCGTCGCACAAGCATAGATCGGCGTCCCACAATCGCCGCAAAAAGCATGGCGGCGCTTATTGCCGCTTTCGGCCGTCTTTACGTAGGTCTTCGGCGTACCACTGTGGAGCACAAAATGCGTGGCTGGCGCGGGAACATTTGCCCGAAACGCCGAACCCGTGAGCATTTGACAGTCGGTGCAGTGGCAAACGGTGACGGCCTTGGGATCAACCTCCGCTTCAAATGTAATCCGGCCGCAATGGCAGCGTCCGTCGATCTTCAATGTCTTACCCCATTCTTGTTTGGCGTCAAATTAGCTTGGAAATCTAGCACCGTTTGCATCTCACGCATCGGCGCGGGCGCGCGGACGCGCTGGGGCCGACGCCTCGGTGACGCTCGACCATTCCGGTTCGAGCGTCGCCGCGCCATTGCGGCGCAGCGTCCTGAAACGGCGCACGAACTCGCGACGCTCGGCCGCTTCGAGCGCGGGCGTCCCCGGCGCCACCGCGTCGCTCGTGCTGACGCCGAGTTCCTTCAGTGCCGCCTTGAGGCACGCGATCGTGAGCCGTACCGGCTTGCCGCCGCGCTTGAATTCACAGATATCGGGGAATTGCCCGACGATCCCCTCGTAGCGTTCGATCAACGTCAGATCATGCTCGGCACAGACCTGCCACGAGCGCTGCCACTCGCGTGGCATCACGTTGGCCGCTCCGGCGACCACGCCGTGCGGCAGGAAGTTGCGCGTCAGATAGCGATTCCAATAATTGCGGGCGCGTCCCGCGACCCCGCACGCGGGCCGGAAGAGATCGAAGATCAAATACGCATTGCCCGGATAGATCGCGAACTCGCCCCGCCGTTTGAAGTGCGCGGCGGCCCGCGTGTAGTTGCCCAGCACGACCTTGCTGGCCGTGACCTTGACGCCGAACACGCAGGGGAGCTGGCTCAGCAGTTTGACGTCGCGCGTATGCATATGCGGCGCTTTGCCGGGCGCCGCGATATCGGCGTTATCGTAGAGAAAGACCGGAAGCGAGCGGCCATGACGCGCGAAGGCCCCGCCGATCGCGTTTTCGACGAAGTCGACCGGCGACTCGGCGTCGGTGATGGAGAGCGGGGCGACCACTACAGCGTCGGCCCCGATCGCGATTGCATGGTCGAGGTTCGCCAGCGTGTCGGCCGCGCTCTCCGCCGTAATCCCGACCCAGGCCTCGACCGGCGTCTCGTCGTGAGTCGCGCGGCGGCATTCCTCGACCGCGATCCGCGCTACCGTTTGCATCCGCTCCGCGTCGAGCCGGTTCCACTCGCCGGTGGTGCCCGCGGCAAAGATGATATTGGCGCCGGCGCCATTCTGGATCGCGTACCGGATCACGGCACGCTGTTCGTCGGCGATAACCCGGCCGGCGCGGTCGAGCACTGTCACGATCGGGATCGAGAGACCGGTACACGCCTTGTAGCGCGGCGCCGCGAGCGTCCGCCGGATACGGGCCGTTGCCGCGCTCAGGATGGCCGTGGGTGTTAGCGAATTAACGTTTTTCGGCAACGCGAACTCCTCCCCAGCTGTCAGAGAATCGACAACCCCAGTTCGGTGTCGTAGCTGTATTCGCCATAGCGGTCGTAGCTCTGGTTGTAGACCATCCCCTCGACCCGCAGGCGATAGGTGCCATCGCTCGCTCGCGCGCCGGTCGGCGGATTACGCGACCAGATGCCCTGTTTGCAGGCCTCGATAAACAGCTGGTCGACGGACAGGTCGCCCGAATGCTGCTCGATGATAATCTCCTTCAGGCGGCCCTCGGGATCCATCACGGCGGTCAACTCGGTCGGCGCGAGATCGGAGGGTACCCGGTGCTGCCCCAGTTTTGCCGGGGCCATTGTTTGCGCGGCCTTGAGCGTTTGATTCAGCAGGAGATCGGCGAACTCGGCATATTCCCGGGCTTTATCGTTGAGCAGCCGGGAGCCGCCCTTGAGCTTCGTGGGCACGTAGTCGTAACGGGTCGCGGGGGCATTCGCCGCGAGCTTATGGGTCAGCACCTCATTGTTTGAGGCGTTCCGGTTCTGGTCGGCGGGCGGCGGGGCGGGCAGGTCGGGCGGTGCGAGCGCGGCGGTATTGGCGTCAGAGAGTTGGGTCAGGTCGGTGAGCACCTGGGTCCCGCCCGGCGTGGGGACGATGGGTTCCAACGCGGACCGGTCGATATCCGGTGGAGGATGGTTGGGGGCACATCCTGCCGCGAGGACTAGCGCGAGAACCAACGACGATCGGGCCGCTGACGACCTGAACAGACTGCGCACCTCTTTTGCCGAATCGCTAGCCCCGTCCAACTCATACCTCTGAGGGGGCGCATTCTACTCCTGAAAGGCCGTGCCTGGAAAGTTCTGGGGCGCAGCAGGTGACGGGTCAGTTGGGGGAGACTCCCACGCCGTCAATGCGCCTCTACACCGACGCGTTTTAGCGGATTGCGTAGCCCCCATCGACGACGATGGTTGCGCCGGTGACGAAATCGGAGGCGCGCGAAGCGAGAAAGATTGCCGCCCCGGCGCATTCGGCCGGCGTGCCGAAACGTCTGGCAGGCGTTCGCATCATTATCTCATCATAAAATGGCCTTGATTTTATTGGCTCGGTCATGTCGCTCTCGATCCATCCGGGCACTAGCGCATTGACTTGAATGTTATGCGCGGCGAGTTCAATTGCCATCGATTTGGTTAGTTGAATGAGGCCGCCTTTGCTCGCGGCGTATGACGGAGCGATCGGGTTGCCGAAGTGTGAGTACTCGCTGGCGATATTGATTATTTTGCCCCGCCGGCGCCGGATCATCGATTGCGCCGCATGCCGCGAAAGAAAAAAGCACGAGTTCAGATTGGTTTCGATAACCTGGTCCCAGGCCTCTGGCGCGGACTTGAGCGATCCTCCTGTGAGCACGATTCCTGCGTTGTTGACGAGAATATCGACGGGCCCCAGGTTTTGTTCAATCTCTTCAAGTGCCGGCTTCAAAGCGGCGCGATCGGCCACATCGAGTCGCAGAGCGAGACTTCTGCCTTCGTGTGCCCGCAGTTGGTCGAGTGCGGCCCGATTCTTCTCCTCGTTGCGTGCCAGGATAGCCACGGAGGCTCCAGCCTCCGCCAGCCCAATCGCGATGCCAAGCCCAATCCCGCCGTTGCCGCCGGTGACCGCCGCAACGCGGCCGGTGAGATCGAACATTACTGGACCTGGCATCTTGAGTAATCCGCTTATGCCCGACACGACGTCGAGACCAAAGATCGTGTTGCCCCGATCACCCGCTAAACAAACTTGCGCATCAGCGCGGCATAGCGCTCCAGTACCGGCCACTGCCTATCCGGCGTTCCCACCGGGGTAAGGAACACGATCCGGTTGAAGCCAAGCTTCAGCAGCTGTGGGATCCGCGTTTCGAGGCCGCCCGAGGGCGCCAGTTCGAAACCCGTAGCCGCAGTGAAATCGAAGCTGACTTGCGCTCGCCCGAGCCGCGCGGCCTCCGACCGGATAGCCTCGATTGCGCCGGCCAGATCGATTCCGACATCGAGGGGAATCCACCCGTCGCAATATTCGGCCACGCGTTTGGGCACGAATTTCGACCAGGCGCCCAAGAGCACGGGGGGGCCGCCCGCCTGGACGGGTTTTGGCCAACACCAGAGCGGGTCGAAGTTCACAAATTTGCCGCGATACTCGGCGATGTCCTTGGTCCAGATTTCCCGCATCGCGAGGATGCGTTCGCGCGTTACCTTCCAGCGATCCTTAAGTTCAACGCCATGGTCCGCCATCTCCTC
This sequence comes from Binataceae bacterium (SeqCode), assembly GCA_052145175.1. Taxonomy (GTDB): domain Bacteria; phylum Desulfobacterota; class Binatia; order Binatales; family Binataceae; genus JAJPHI01. The sequence continues at coordinate 25,034 of JBKQPD010000216.1, forward strand.
CGCATTCCATCCCGCGCCGATCCCGAACAGGAAGCGCCCTTGCGACACCTGATCGAGACAAGCCACCGCTTTGGCCAGATTCATCGTGTTGTGTTCCGGGACCAGGCAGACCGAGGTTCCTACTTTGAGCTTGGTCGTGACGGCAGCCGCGGCGCTCAGACCGACAAACGGATCGAAAAACTCCTTGTAGTAGACGGGCAGTTCGCCGCCCAATGGAAACGGCGTCCGGCGGCTGATCGGAATATGCGAGTGCTCGCCGAACCAGACTGACTCAAATCCCTGATTCTCGGCCCAGCGTGCGAGTTCCACTGGTGGAATCGTATAATGTGTCGGAATCGCGATTAATCCGAAATGCGCCATTGTTCTGCCCTCTGCTGTGGAGAAAACGTTGCGGAGATTTAAACGAAACCTCCCCTTTCAGGCTTATATGATACGCGACAGATAGACCGGCGCCCGGCCGGGCGTCAAGTCGCGGTCCGGCGGACGAATCCTGACCGGCTCAAGCATTAGCACGTACGCCGGGTCCCTGCCGAAGACTGCGAAAGCGTTGAAAAGTCTGGATTTTGGAATCGGCCGCCGCGGCGTTGCCCACAAGCTCGCGCGTTCCATGGGTCCGGTTGTCACCCCGCCGCTTCCGCAGCAGGACGGGTTCCGGAGTCGGAGCCCTCGGTGAATCAGTGTTCCCCTTTCTACCTCTAGTACGAACGTCATCTGGCGCGCGGCGCCGGGTCCCTGCAAGATGGCCAGTCGATGCCGCGCCCGGCCTGGAGCAAACTCCCTGCGACGGTGACGGCGGCAGTGCTTGAGTTGGCCCTCAAACAGCCGGAGCTGTCATCCAACTTGTCCAACATGCGCTCACGACGTACACCGCGGAAATTTTCAGAATCGGGAATTTCATCTTGGCTCGCCGAGGTCGGGAGCAGGGTGACATCAGGCCAAAACTCTAGGAAGTAAAGGGCTGTTTTACTTGGTCAGGGCGGCCGGATTTGAACCGGCGACCACACGCACCCCAAGCGTAAACGACGACGAATCGTGAGTATCGGCCGATGTCACTCTATAGCACTAAAGCCCTTGTCACAGAGGGGTTTTCTCAATTTAGTGCGGGCAGCTGGAGCATCATCGAGTGATATCGATTTATCAGCAGTCACGGCACAAAATTGGGCACAGTGGTTAAATCGGTTCAGTCATAGGCGCCGTTCAAATATTTCTCGGCGACCCAGTGATCATGCCGAATTCAGCAGCTCCTGATCCTGTAGAAAGATTTGCTAACGTTTTGTACTGAAAGCCTACGACAACGATCGGCGGCCGGGCGGACACTTCCAGTACACCATGCTAATAGTCATTATTTCCGGATGAGCAACGAACCAAATCCCATCGAAGGCCGCTTCGAAGTCGGTGACCTCGAACTGCTGTCGGGCAGCGCGTCGCCGCGCGCTCACATCAGCTTCGCCGCGTATGGCACGTTGAATGCAGCGCGTGACAACGTGATCGTGTACCCGACTTGGTACACCCTCAGTTTTCTTTTGAAGCGCCTTCTGACCGGCCGATCGCGCCGCGTCCATCCGATCCTGCTCGGCCGGGAATTGGGAGCGTCCGATTGGTGATCCATGCCAGGTCTCCGTCACCAATTTCGCGTGTTCCATTTTCTCTAACCTCCTAAGCCGCAAAAGCCCGTTGGGATGGTTGCTCTGTTCCGAGCTTGAAGCGAGTGGTTACCCCTCCATTCCGAGGTCATCCGCGTATGAAGGGAAAAGCCGACGATTGGCGCACCTCCATTGTCTGCACGATCGGGCGACTGGAAGGCGAACGGCCTTGCCGAGGGGCCAAGGAGGCACCTAATTAATTGTCGCTGATCAAGCGGAGCGATCGCGCGATGGCAAAAAGGCAATTACCCGAACAATTCGCAGGACTGGAACCGTTTATCGATTGGGCGCTCGCCACCGAGCACGAGCGCGCGGCCCGGCGTCACGCCGTTGGGATGGCTGCAATCCGATCCTTCTATGCAGCTATGGGGTTCGGCTCAACCCCTCCCGGGACTTGAGTCACCTGCTGAGACTCGAGGCGATACTGCCCAAGCGGATCACGACGGCAATGATCAGTCGCTGCTTGTTGATTCCAGATGCGAAACGGGTTTGATCCCGAATGCCGACTTCCGCACTCAAAAAGTCTCGCATTAACTGCCGGTTGCTCGCAAACTGCCACCGACATTTATCTGCTCTTGGCAAGCAATTGCTTCACCGCCGCGTCGTCGCCCCGCCATGAACCAGAGTATCGCAGAGCTGCGGTCGAACCGCTAGCTTTATGACACAGGAGTACTAGAGTCAGAAAGAAGCTTCGGACGCGGCCAAGGCTCACAAACCGTCGGCCTTCATGACCTTGGTCACGGTTTTCCAAAGCAACTTCACGTCAAGCCAAAAGCGACCAGTTATCGATATAGGCACAGTCCAGTTCCACCACCCCGTCGAAGTCCGCGACCGTGCGATGGCCGTTAATCTGAAAGAGGCCGGCTATGCCGGGCTTCATACTGAGACGGCGCCGCTG
>JBKQPD010000217.1:0-3945 GCA_052145175.1 Binataceae bacterium (SeqCode)
CTGCACTCCATGCCGTCAAACTGACACCCTTGGCCATCAGTGTGATTTGTACACGCGAAAAGTGCGGTGGCACCGCAGAATTGCGGGCGCTTTTGACACGATGATGACACATCAAAATCCACCTAAGATGTGATCGATCACTCGTATTTCAACGAGATCAAGAGCCGATTTCAGGCGCTGAGTGATCAGCTCGTCGGCGTGAGACGGCTCAGCGCAATTGGACGGATGATTGTGGCAAAGCACCACCGCCGCCGCATTGTGCCGCAAAGCGGTTTTGACCACTTCGCGCGGATGGACACTGGCCCCATCGATTGTGCCGCGAAAGAGCTCTTCGCACGCGATCAATCGATGTCTCTTGTCGAGAAACAAAGAACAAAAAACCTCATATTGAAGATCGGCAAACCGCAGGCGCAAGTAATTCTTCACCGCCTGCGGGCTCGACATCAGGGAACCCTTGGCGACGCGCCGTGCGAGGAGCTTAAATGCCGTATCAATCACGACCTCGTCACTCACGGGGACATACGTGCCTGCGGTTTCCCGCACAAGCCCCGTGGTAAAGACTTCGATCTTGGCGCCGATACGCCCGTCGTCGGGTCTGACCATCAATGATTTAATGACATTACGCATGAGTGTCTCCAGCTTCGATGCCGGCGGATTGCCGGTGAAGCGGGCGCACACGGCGCAGCGCAGCGGTCAAGGCTCGCGCAGCGACTTGCGAGCACGGGCTATCGCCCGCGCGCAGGCCTTGACGGCGAGAACGCCGTGTAGACTAGGAATGCCAGGCAAGCCCCCATTCCTTCTCAATGCAGGGCTTTGGTGATTTTGCGCGTGCGCAAGGGCACGCGCGCGAGAGCGATATGCAGGGCGGCTCGCCGTCCCGCGATAGCGGGATGAGCGGCTAGCGAACCCGGAGCAGCGCGGTCGCGATGCGTCGCGACTCGCCCATCGGTTGAGCATGCAATATTTCAGGTAATGCGCATTCTCTTACGATAGCTGAACCGTCCATCGTCGATCAAACCCCCGCCAACAGGATTCAACCTGAAGGAATGTCGAGAATAGTGCCTTGATTGACAGACCGGCAATTCGGAAGCTCAAATACAACCGCCGCACGCAAACGAATGAGATTGTCCGGTGTCCGCTGTGATCTTCATCGCCCAAACCTCACGTTGATCTTCGCCGGGTGCGCCATCGATCGCCGACGTCAAAAGCCTCTACGTCTGCTGCCCGTGTCTTTAGTAATGAGGAAAGCAATCCCAAGCACGGCAAAAATTCCCCAGAGCACACTCGACAAGATACGGCGAGACGCCGGCACGAACACCAGAACCAATATAACCGTCAGAGTAATCATGGACAGACTCCCTATGCGGGGCGTTGAAGGCTAGCGCTGAACCGAGTGCATCGGATTTGGTCGCATAGTACCCGTGCGACCAAAATGGAGGCAAGAAGTTTATGCGGTTAGCTGTAATGCATCCATTTTGGGGGCATCCTAGTGAAACAATTGCGAAGCCCAAGGCATCGGGCCCTGATTGCCGCCATTGTCGCAGCGCGACAAGCGGCCGGCCTTACACAGCGACAACTAGCAGCGAAGCTCAAACGCTCGAACTCCTTCGTCTGGAAGCTCGAGGCTGGCGAACGGCAGCTGAATGTACTCGAATTTATCGAGATCGCACGTGCCCTCGACGTCAAGGCCTCCAAGCTGATGGCGGAAATTGAGGGATAGGTTCAGGAAGGGGAACCAGTGATGGATATTCGAGAAAATGCGACGTTCGCGCACAGTGAGAACATTCGGACTCTCTTTCGCTACGCGCGTACAGCGACTTCGCTCCGCTCCACTGCGAGGGTCACGAGCTGTACCGGCCTTTTAACCCAATCTATATTAGGGCAGACGTCCGCTCATGATTCCGGGCATTGTGCCGCTAACCTTGTTTCGACGCCTCATTCAGCACAGGAGGCGCCGAGGTGGGCGGCCCACCCGGCTTTCCCAGCATGCGGTCTCGGACACCTCGCATTCCCTCCTCCACGGCCGCGATAAATTCATTGTGCTCGTCAAGTGCCGAATCAGCGATCTTTTCGGCTATCGCGGCGTTGCTACTGTGCCTCAAGGTGAACACCTCAACGCCGCAACCAACGCCGGACGTGCGGAGTTGAGTCACTACTTTCACGGTCCAATATCCTGCGAGCACCGCTTCCTTTAGCATTGGCGCGCTCTTCGACCAGTAGACGTCCCACAGGAACCTCAGAAACGGGTCAGCATTGGCTTTGCCGCTGCCCTGACAGATGAATGGAACACTCTCAAGAGTCAACATCTCACAGCCGCCCTGAGCATTGAGCTCAACAAGCTTTATGCCGTCTGAGAATTTGGCCGCTAGAAGCCCCGTGCAGACGGCGTCCTGCTGCGTAGCAGGGTGACCAAGGACAGCGACCGATTTGGCTGCAATTTCAAATGCTGGCGCGATGACAACACGCGCAGCCTTCTGGATGGCTTGCAGTGCGGCGATGCAGCCGTGATTATGAAATTTGATGTCAATTCCCTCAATCCCGGCACATATCTGTTGCCCGAGTCCGATGGCGCCGGACGAAGCGTACAACGCTTGTCCATTGCGGATCACCGCGGCCTTCGTCCCCGCCTGTCCGATGGTTGTGGTGCCCATGGCGCCGTGCGTGACTTGGCGATCCGTGGCGATCACGACGCCCTCCGCGCAAAGGATGCCGACAAGAAGAGTCAAGGGAACTCAGCCCGAGAAAACGCTGTTCTCTTTGTACTCGGGGTACTTTCTATAGATCGCTCGAACAAGATCCGGGAAGCTTAGACTAGTAACCCACTCAACGACTGCCCTCAAGTACGCTATGAGGGCTGGATTCAGATTAGCTTGGGTTATTGCCGCGGTCTTTACGCCGCGGTCCGTCAAACGATAGGAGCGCACCTTCCTGTTTGGCAGCTGCTCCACCGTTACCAATTCGCTGCCCTCAAACCCGGAAAGGTCCGAGTAGATGTCGGCGCAGAATGGCCCGTAATTGTACTTCTCGAATACATAGAAGCGACGAGGTGCTACATGCTTGGCTTCCGCTGCAACCAGAAACATTGCCTTCTGAACCTGAACGGGCGTAAGCGATCGGTTGTCGGACAACGCCAGTGCGGCAAGCAAAACATCCTTGCGGTCGGCCATGCAGTCTCCACTCGGTTGTGACGCGGCGAACTATAGAACAATTATGGCACGGTGATAAGTGCCGCACTGGGGAACCGGTGCCCTCAATATTGCACCCTATCCCTTTACCTTCGATTCCCCCAAAATCCACGGAAAATGAACCGCGACGACGGCCCGGCGTGGCCGTCGCTTACGACCTCATTCCCATTGGAGGGTCCACCATGCCCCGACGAACGAAAGCCGATCAGGGATATCTTGTCGCCAAGTTCCCCGGTTTTGGCGGAGTCGAGATACCTCTGCTCTCTGAAGAGGAATGTCGAGCGCGGCGGATCACGCCTGGGCGCCTTCCACCCCGTGAGACCTGGACTCAGGCGCAACGAGAGGCCGCCGATCGCCTAATGGAGATCCTTGCACCCCGCGCGTATTTGGAAGCGCTGCAAGTAGTACTCGCAGAACTCGAGCGCGAGCCCACAGATGCAACTATCTCCGAACGGGAACGTGAACAGGCGGCCGCCCGTCGCGGCATCGCACTGGTCGATACCGGCAAATGGAAGCAACGTGACACATCGATTTACTTACCGAAATCATGGATCAGGCAGATGCTGAAAGCGATTGCGAGTGGGGACCTATCTCTACTAGACCCGTCGCCGCGCAGGCGTCGACGCAAGAGAAAGTAGTTCACGAGAATTCCGCCGCCGCTGGCCATCGGCCCGGCGGCTTTTCTCACTTTGTGCGCCCGGCCGGGCGCACAAAGTGAGAAAAGCCGCCGGGCCGATGGCCAGCGGCGGCGGAATTCTCG
>JBKQPD010000218.1:0-6779 GCA_052145175.1 Binataceae bacterium (SeqCode)
GAGACCGGCACCGAGTCTTATCGCTTCCGCCGGACTCTGGAGAAACGCAAACCCGCCCCGTAAAGGAGTAGTTAAAAAAGCACAATCTGATTACCGCGCCGCCGCCCACGGGCGGCGGATAAAGGCCTCACAACCCCCAGGGTGGGCCAAATCAGAATGTCAAAGTGGGCCACGCCGGATTGACGAAATCAAACCTATCTTGCCGCACACTTTTGGAGATACAAGGAGGCCGCCATGAGGAAGAGTGCCAAGGGCAAGGACGGTAAGAAAGCCACGGGGCCGCGACAGCTGCGGCTGCACTTGCCGGGGATGGTCCGCGCAGCGCTGTACGAAACAGTGATCGGCGCGCTTGGCTTGCGTGGACGAAGTCCTGGAAAGGGAACGGGTGGCGCTGTGCGGCGAACGCTACGCACATCTGGCCGAACGTCAAGCATTGCGTGCGGGCCACGTCGCGAGTTCGCTGTTGCTGGGCGGCCGGCGGGTCGCGGCGCGACGGCCGCGGGCGCGCAGTGTTGCAGGTCGCGAGCTCAGCTTGCCGAGCTGGCGGGAATGGAGCGCACAAGAGCGCGGTCAGCGAACGGTTCGTTTACGGCACCGAGCGCAAACTGGCCGAATTAATGAGCCGCGATCGGCGTCAGGTCCACGTGGTCGCGCTGCTGATCGATGGGATGCACTTCGGTGAGCACGCCGTGCTGGCGGCAGTTGGAGTCGATGCGCAGGGCGCCAAGCACGTGCTGGGGTTGCGCGAGGGCGCGACCGAGAACGCTACGGCCGTACGGAATTTACCCGGAGCAGGATTCAGGGCTGGCTCCAGGATGTGCTGGAGGAAGAGGTCGCCGAGTTGCTCGGCCGGGGCAAGTCGGAGCGCCGAGCGGCGATGGACGCCCCGGCGCCAGCAATCCAGTGGAATCGCCATTCGCGGCGGCGCGGCTTAGAACCGACGCCGCCAGGCGTTACAAGAAGGTCGCCAACGCCGAAGCCTTGATCTGGAAGATCCTGATGATCGCGGAAAAGAGATTCCGCCGCCTCAACTCGCCTCAACTACTCGCGGCAGTTTACGACGGACAACTCTTTGAAGACGGAATGCCAGTGCAGGGAACTAACCCGAAGCGCCGCGCCGCCTGATCTCGTTTACACACCTATTGCGGTGACCTCGCGAGGGGCTGGAGGAAACGCTGACCGTGATGCGCCTGGGGTTGCCGGAGAATCTCGAACGGGTGCTGTCGTCCACTAACCTGATCGAGAACCTGTTCCGCCGGGTGCGCGAGATCGGCCGGCGGGTCAAACGCTGGCAGAACGGCACCATGGTGCTGCGCTGGACGGCCGCCGGGGTGCACGAAGCCGCGCGGCTTTCGCAAACTCGTCGGCTATCGCGCGTTGCCGATCCTGGTCGCCGCACTGCGCGCTCACGACGCGCAGCTCAATCGCACCGAGCGCAGGGTTGACGATACTGAGAAGGCCGCTTAAATGACTATTTGCCGCTCACTTAATTCCAACAGCGAAATGGGCATCGCCCTTTTTCGGGGCTGGTGATATTCCGCAATGGTACAAGTCCGCCGGTTGCGGTAAGCGGGTTGTCGCGCGGCCGCAGGAGTTCGTTGATCGTGATCGAGAACCGCAGGACGGGCAGATCGCGATTGCGCGCAAAGGCAATCACGGACTCCATCTGCTCCGGTGCGATCGGATCGCATGCGACTAAAATCTCATTGAATTTCGTACTGCGCTGAATCTCGGACAGATTCACGACCGTGCCGAGCACCACCGAGCCGTAGACGTAGCTGCCGGTCTTGAAGGGGTCGCTGTCGACCAGCCCCACGACCTTCATCCCGCGGTCCCAAATACGACCCGTCCCGACCAGTGATCCCTGCTATCAACGGCTCGCTTCTCCACTGGTCATGTTCTCACGCGCGTCTAAGATCAGGCCGCCAATCCCGTTCCTCGAGCTTCGTGGTACCAGCGGATTGTGTGCTTAAGACCGGTCACAAAATCCGTCTCAGCTTTGAACCCCAATTCTCGTTCGGCCTTGGAGACGTCCAAACATCTACGGGGTTGACCGTCGGGCTTCGAGTGGTCCCAAGTTATCACGCCTTTAAAGCTGGTCAACTCGGCGATGATTGTCACCAGATCTTTGATCTTTATCTCGCTGCCCGCCCCCAGGTTCAGAGGCTCGGGTTTGTCATACTTTGCAGTCGCCAGGACGATGGCTTTCGCGCAATCCGCCACATACAGAAATTCTCGGCTGGCTTCGCCGGTCCCCCAAACCTCGAGACTGCTTGATCGTTTATTGACAGCGTCGACACACTTCTTGATTAGTGCCGGTATTACGTGAGACTTAGCCGGGTCGAACGAGTCGCGCGGTCCATAGAGGTTCACTGGCAACAAATAAATCGCATTGAACCCATACTGATCCCGATACGCCTGCGCTTGCACCAAGAGCATCTTTTTCGCAAGTCCATAGGGGGCATTGGTCTCTTCGGGATAGCCTTTCCACAAATCGTCTTCCTTAAACGGCACCGGGGTGTACTTTGGATAGGCACATACCGTACCTGCGCAAACAAATTTCTCGACCCCGTGAAACCGGGCCTGCTCCATCAACTCGGCCCCCATCATGAGATTTTCATAGAAGAACCGACCGGGATTCTCGCGATTTGCACCGATGCCGCCGACCACCGCGGCCAGATGGATGACTATCTGAGGCCGATACTTTGCATACATTTGGACCACTGACTCGCGTCGCGTCAGGTCAAACTCCGCCGAGCGCGGCACTCCGATTCTCCTGCATCCATGGTGCTCAAGCTCTTCAACTACATGGCTTCCGAGGAAACCCGCGCCACCAGTTACAACTATTCTCTTGTCAGCTAAGGAAACCATCTGCGACCTCCAGGAATTCACCGGGCTACTTCTAGATTAATTAGGCGGGGAGTTGACTAGTCACCGATTCCTCCGGTTAAAACTGAATTTAGGCCGTTGTTCGGGTGGACTGACAGCGACGGAACGGTCAACCAGTTCCTGCAACCGGTTTTCCATTGTCTGCAGCGTCTGGCTGCTGCGCCAATGTTTCAACGCGTATGCCCGACCGCTTTCAGCCATTGCGAGCCGCCTTTGTCGGTCACCGCAAAGAATCACTATGGCTTTCGACAAGGCCGTTGGATCTTCGGGGTGCACTATAACGCCAGCGCCCGATTCGTTGAGGACCCTGGCGACTTCGCTGCTCAGATTGATCGAGGCAATTACTGGTCGCGCGGAAGCGAGCAGGGTCATTACTTTCGAGGGAAACACTATGTCACCAACTGTCTTCTGCTGGGTCAACAAACAGACGTCGGCGGCTGCCAGCATATCCTGGAAGACCCCGGCTGCTTGTAGCGGCAGTAAACGCAAATTTGGCAGCGCCATGTCATGCGCTCGCACTTCCAGCGATTCCCGCATCGCCCCGTCACCTACAAGCAGATATATAATTTGCGAATTATCGATCGTTCGTTGCGCCGCGTCCAGAATCACCCCGAGGCCTTGTTTGACGCCCATGTTGCCTATGTGAACAACGAGGAACCGACTCTCCAATCCAAGCGATCTGCGGAACTCCTGGCCGCCATCCGCCACGGGAATGCCGAACAACGCTGGTTCAGGCCACCCTGAAGAAAGCACGACCTTGTTCGGCTCGATGCCTTTGGCGCAGATCCTACTTCGCATTCCCTCGTTCAGCGTTGATACCAGCGCCGCCCTGCGATAGGCGGCACGCTCCAACGCGTAGAGCGACCTGGCGATGCGGCCCGACGCCGGAAGCATTCCGAGGTCAAGCGCTGCGTCAGGTTGAAGATCTTCAACGTGAAAGACGTAAGGAACCCCCCAGAGACGGCTCAACGCCATCCCGGCCACAGAGAGACCCAACGGCGGTGAGGTGATGAAAATCACCTGAGGCTTTCGGTGAAGCAACAATCGCCCGAACGACGTGGCAAGAAACGAAGCTTCGTGGACAATTCGCTTAGATGACGTGACGCGACGTGGAATGTAGAGAGGACAGCGGAGAATCGTAACTCCGTTGCGTACTTCACGGGCAAAAAACCAGCCCCGGTATCCATCTGCTATTCTCCATTGAGGGTAAAACGGAAAACCGGTGCAGACGGTAACTTCATGGCCACGACTGGCTAGATACTCACAGCGCCCGGTGGTAAAAGGAGCGACTGCTGTCACTTCAGGCCAATAGTATAAACTAAGAAACAGGAGGCGCATTTTCTACCGCGACACACGCGCTTTTTACAGCTCCGCGCTCCGGCGTCTAAGTTTGCTGGTCCTATGGAATATCAAGCCCGACCAGCCGGCTCCGTCGATCTATCCGCAAAACTTCCGACCCGCTCGCCCACACCGAGCGGACCTTTTCCGAGCAGCCAGACGTATCAATGTCTTCGACAGTGCCTCTACCCCTGCTCATTCGTAAATGGCTGCTCGTTGGACGTTGCCGATACCGATGGACAGCACGAAAATTATTTCATTCGTTTGCAAATAGTCGTTCCTCCCCGCTATCGGCGCACAGATGCAACTTATAGAAGATCGATCCGTGCCACAAGCCGGTCGCGGCGAGCCACCTCGGCTTTTCGCAGGATGCCGATTTTTAGTTACTTCGGCGTGCCTAGACTAGAGCGCTCGATAAGCGCGAGAGACGGTTGGTGGCGTCGGCCCTGGGCTGGCTGACAGCGCCAACGCTATCGATCCCTGCACATTATAGTGACATTTGGGCTCGATACCAGAAGGATTCACGAGGCACGGTCAGCCCGCGTGATGAGGTATAGCCGAGAGGTGTGGAAATAGAGAAAGGGCGATGTAGCCTTCCGGGTTGACGAGACCCCGCCGGGAAACCGGCAGGAAGGAGGACACCGCCGATGCAGAGCATAAACCGAGCAGCGCGCCGTCGGTCAAGCAGGGAGTTAGCGAAGCACGCACAGTGGGGAACCCTGGAGGAATTTGCCCGCGGCAGGATGCAGAGCTGGCTCCAGGATGTGCTGGAGGAAGAGGTCACCGAGTCGCTCGGGCGGGTTAAGTCGGAGCGGCAAGCGGTGCTGGAGGCGCCAGCGGGATACCGCAACGGCCACGGTAAAGCGCGGCGCTTATCGATGATGGCCGGCACGATCGAAGTGAAGCGACCACGCGTGCGGGGCCTGGAGCAGCGCTTCGAGAGCAGGCTACTGCCGCTGTTCGTGCGCCGAACCGCAGCGGTCAGCGAGCCTTTACCCCAGCTTTACCTGCTACGGACTCGCCCAAGGAGATTTCGAGCTTGCGTTGCGTGGACTGCTCGGCCACGGCGCGCCGCTCTCGGCGTCGTCTATCGAGCGGCTGCGAACGAAGTGGCAACTGGAGTTCGAGGAGTGGCGAAGCCGGCGGCTGGACCATCTCGAAGTAGTGTACGCCTGGGCCGATGGTCTCTATGTGAAAGCGGGTCTTGAGGAGAGCAAGGCCGCGCTGCTGGTGATCGTAGGCGCCTTACGGGACGGGCGCAAAGTGGTGCTGGCGATTGAAAGCGGCCAGCGGGAATCGAAGGAGTCGTGGGCGCGGGTGCTGCGCGATCTTTTCGCGCGCGGGCTGCGACCGTGGCAGGCGACGGTGGCCGATGGACACTTGGGGATCTGGTAGTTCAAGGAGGTCGTTCCGCTTCGTCGCGAGTGTCGCGCGATACCACTCGACCGTCATCGCGACCGCCTGCTTGCCCGGGGTTTGACCTCTCGGCCGAGAACCATCGCACACTTTATGTTCCCGAGGGTTTCGCGCACGGGTATTTGACCCTCGCTGACCATACCGAAGTTTCGGAGTGCTACAACCCCGGGAACTGGCGCGCAAGCAGTTCGCGACGCCGATCGTGGTGATGATGACCCCCGACGCCTATCCAGTCGCCGACGATTTGCTCGAGAAATTGACCGAACCCCTCCGCAGTGCAACACTCGCACGCCTATAACCTGTGGCAGGAGTTCGCGCGCTCGTTCGACACTGGTTATGTGCGCAAGCTGCACGCTGACCTGCTGGCGGCACCCGCCTCGGATGAGGCCCGGGGACGACGGTTCTTCGTCGAACTCGTGCGCGAGGTCGCCCGTGTGCGAAGTTATGCGTGATGCCCTATGCAGTGCTCCAGACGGTGGTCAAACTCGTGGGCTATTAAAGTCGGCCGAGCCGGTCGTACTCGGTGTGGCGGAACTTTCTCGCGCTGGCCCGCTGTGTCGAAGCGTCGCTGCCGCCGACGCTCGTCAAGCTGCCGCTACCAGTGACGTCCGACGAAATCGCCTGGACCGAAGCGTGGCTCGGCGCCCGTCTGGACCGCCCTCGTGGCCCGCTAGTTGCTTTCCATATCGGCGGAGCCCCGCGCGCCGGCTTCAAGACCTGGCCGCTGGAGCGCTTCGTTGCCCTCGGCGAGCGTCTGCGCGGGGCGGTCGGTGACTTGACCATAATATTGACTGGCGCCGCCGCGGACCGGCCGTTGATCGATGAGTTCGAACGCGATCTTTCAGACCCCGTCGTGGATGCGAGTGGCTTGGGCGGCTTGCAGCGGACTGCCGCGCTTTTGCGCAGATGTGACCTGCTGGTGAGCAACGATACCGGCATCATGCATCTGGGCGCGGCGATGGGGACACCCACGGTGGGACTGTTCGGCGCCACCCACGCGGACCATTGGGCGCCGTGGCCAGCGGCGGCTGGCTGCCGCCCGAGGTCGCAGAGCCTCCAGCGATTCAGCTGCCGTCACCGTCCGTCTGACCTTACTTTCAGGACTTGATGCGGGGGGCATTCAAGGGTTTATCGTG
>JBKQPD010000219.1:0-10767 GCA_052145175.1 Binataceae bacterium (SeqCode)
TGTAGCTAAACATCGAAGACTGTTGGCGGTCCGTCCCACGCATCCCCGCTTCCCCCTACAACCACGACCGCCAGCTACTCTACCTGCTAATCGACAGAGAAACGATCTTTTTTCAGCATCCTGCTAGCGTTCCCGGCGACTGGAACGCCACCCCGGGATGCTACGGTTTCCCGACGCTCTCCGGCCGCAACCAGTTCTGCGGCACGCTGCTGATGGATGTCGGGATTACCGAGAAGTTCCTTGACTTGCCACCGGCGCGACGGCCCGCGGGCGCGGTGGATCCGAACAACGACTCGAAGCTTCCCAAGGGTCTCGAAACGTCGATCACGGCCGGCACTGCCGCTAATCCGGCAATGTCGTACACCTTCGACTACGCCAAGAGCGACACGCCAACGGACGTGGCGCCGACCGACGTAACCTGGGTCAAGCCGAAGCCCGGTCACGCACCGATCTTCGTGAACACCGGCCGCGATGTGCTCTTCGGCTTCAACTACATGTACGACGCGAGCTGCGGCAACACCGGATTCGAACCGCTGCCGCAATAGTCACTGACGGACGGATGAGGCGCGCGCCGCTCGGCCGCCCTCATCCGTTTTCTATTCTCCTGCCGCTCGATGCTCGGGCTAGAATCTCCGATCGCGCACCGATGATTTCTGCTGATGCACGGCCGCGTTATATAGGAGAAACCCGGTCAAAAAGTCATCGGCAACCACTGCACACGTCACCGAGAGTATGGTTCGCGGTCGGGGACTTGGCGTCAGCACGAGCATCAATAAGTCGTGGGGTCGAGAAAGAGACACCGAGCAGGCAGTCGGCGTCAAGCACCTGCTTACGTACTTTCTCCCACTGTTCTCGCACTTCTGCAGCAGAGCGAGGACTACTTGCACCTTTAGCCGCTTGCTTGCTCTTTGGATTCACGTAGCCAGGAAGTGATATGGCGGGCCGCGGAAACCGCGCGTTGTCGACGTCGGCTCGGCGGCAAGGGACAAACGAGTACATCCCCTTGAAGGGGGCCTCGTACGTGGCCCCTTTATAAAGTGTAAGCGGATCATCGGCTTGAGCGCCAGCGCAGGCCGCTCCGCCAACGGCGAAGATAGACTTTCCAGGAGGACACCCTTTTGCAGCGCTTCCTGTTGTGAGGAGCGACTCAACGACGCAGACGCGAAAGGCTTCGTCAGTATCGGGAGGTTTATTCGGCGAGAACCGGCAGGAGTCTTTCACTACAAAAACTGTGTCTATCACAAAGTTGAGGCGGATCGCTGAACCGAAGAGGACGATCGAGCCCTGTGTAAGTTTCTGAAGAGCCCTTCCACTCCTGAGCTGGCCGCAGTTGCTGTACCTGAAGCAATCCCCGAATACCCAAGGGTCGGTGTTCTGCCGTGGCATTCCACCTGCCGCTGGATGCTCCCAGACAGGCTCGTGAAGAAAGCGCGGCAGGAAATCCTTCCGTCCCCAGCGCTGAAGGACGTTGGAAGGAGGTTCCCATTCTCCCCAGAACACGAGAGGCCCAGCGCCGAGTGACCCGTCTCCAGACACGTAGCGGCCGGGGTTGCAAAGGAACTTTCGCCGATGATCACCAGTGTTCCACGGTTGGTAGTCGCTACCCGGGTTGTGCTCGGGTCCCGGGTGCGGAAACTGCACCACGAATTGCGGCCCGGCAGTAAGGTCGACCACCGGAGACGTTAGACCTTCCGACCTATGGATAAGGGCTGCTGCGAGTAGCAGTACCAGCCGCGCGTTTTGGCGCTATCTTCTCGAAAGACCAGCTTGTTGGCCGGACCGTCCCGATTCGCTACTACTGTCCAAGCTGCGTCGGCCCCACGCGCGCGAGCATCCTCGACATATTCCTTGACGGCATCTCGCTTAGTATCGGCGTGCAACTTTGCCGTCACGCCCCCGTCTAGGGCGATAAGGATGCAAGGAATCTTCCCGAAATCGCCGAAGTCCCCGATCGTCCGTGCGCTCGACTCGTTAAGCCAATCCATAAGAAGGCGGAGTAATTCGAACTTGCCTGCTACCTGCGTAGGTATCGGTATATAACCATTGGGAAATTTTGCCGCAGACGCCTGAATAGCAGGTGGCGGAATCTCCTTAGAAGCGTCAGGATTATTTTGCATTTTACCCTTTCCTCTCTGCGCAGCCGCTAGCCAGTTCGCTAGTTGCGACCGGAATTCTAGTGTGACGCCATGAGTGCTCTGCAGGTTGGTGGACCAGCCTATGAACCGCGCCCCTCCACCTTCTCCCGCATACAGCGAGCAGGGCAGAGTACCCACGCGTAGCGTGCCGCAGGATGACAAGTCCGCCAATCCAACCGCCGCTACCTGATTCAGGACTTCGCGCCCGTTCAGGACCACGAGCCGTATTTTCGCGAATTTTAATTGATTGCGGAGATGGGGGAGGCCTTCTTCGAGCAACGCACGTTTCACGTTGCGATCGCGAAGCTTGCCCCATACGGGATCCGTTGCCCACTGGACGAGGTCGAGATGGCATGCGCTCCCGTCGTAATAACTGACTCCAAGACCAGTCTGGAGAACCCGGTCGAGAGGGTCGAACCAGAGACGGTAGGGGTTGCGGCCTTCGCGGAAATAAGAAGCGCACTCCTGGATAACGGTCCGGATCTGCCTATCCGTCAGTCGCGATGTGCTCCGCGCACCAAGCGATTCCAGCGTAGCCAGGCGTCGCTGCCGTCCAGCGAGCAGCCGCCCCTTTTCCTGGAATTCTTTTCCGCTCGGGTTAATCCCCAAGGTTGCTACTTCAGCATGACGCGGATCGCCAAAGGACGATACGGGTGTTGTCCCATGCACAACCTCGGGCACCGGCGCCTGACGGCACACCATATTTGCTAAATATTCAGGAATTTCACGTCTCATGTTCTATACGTTGAAGAACAATTGATCGAAGGTGACGCCCTCGTCCCAAACCACTACGTTGTAATGAAACCACGCTGACGCTTTTAGCAGAAGGCCATTTCACACTCATTGAATAGCGAGGCGAAGATTCCCCCCTTTGCTTCCGCTTGCCCGCCGGGAGACTCGCGCACCGTTGATTTCTGCTGACGCGCATCGCCGTGCTAGATCGAGGAAAAACCCGCGAGGAACGAGATTATGGCAAAGCTCAACACCGTGCTGGGGCCGATCGACGCGAGTCAGCTCGGCCATACGATGTCGCACGTGCATCTGACGATCGATCTGATGTGCTGGCATATGCCGCCCGAGTCGGGACCGGCGCGCGGTCTCAGCGAAGCGAAGATCACGCGGCAGAATCTGGGCCTGGTGCGGCGCAATGCGATGCGCGTGAAGGACAATCTGGTGCAGGATAATCTGGCGCTGACGATTCGTGAGGCCGCCCAGTATCGCTTCGCCGGCGGCGCCACGATGATCAATTGCGACCTGCCGGGAATTGGCCGCGATATCCCGGCGCTGCAGAAGATCGCCCGCGCCACCGGAATCAATATCGTCGCTTCCACCGGATGGTACGTGCAGCAATCGCATCCACCGGAGGTCAAGGCCAAGAGTATCGAGGAGCTGGCCGAGATTATGACGAAAGAAATCACGGTCGGGATCGGCAGGACCGGGGTCAAGGCGGGCAATATCGGCGAAATCGCGCTCAGCGGACGCACGCGCGAGCCCTTCCGGCCCGACGAGGAAAAGGTGTTGCGCGCCGCCGCCCGGACGCAGCGCGCGACCGGGGTGTCGCTCACGGTTCATCCCAACTTTCCGGCCGACCATTGGGATACCTATATGGACGTCCTCGAAAAGGAAGGCGCCGATCTCGGCCGCTGCTATATGTCCCACCTCGGGCTCTATCCGAATCCGGAGGTCGCCAAGCGCATTCTCAAGCGCGGAGTGGGTTGTGTGTCATTCGATCAACTCGGCCACGAAGAGCTGTTCGGCAACCCGGCGGCGCCCGGCCTCGGCTACTCCCCCGACAAGGAAGAGGTGCGCTGCGTGCTCGAGCTGCTCAACGCGGGATTCGAGGATCGCCTGCTGCTCTCAGCCGAGGTGGCGATGAAGACCTGCTATAGCGAGTACGGCGGATGGGGCTACGCGCATATCCACGACAACATCATCCCGTGGCTCAAATCCCTGGGCGCGCGCGACGACCAGGTGGAATCGATCATGGCGGGGAATCCGCGCCGCCTGCATGCCGCTGTCGGAGCGTAAGCGTAACTAACGTACGGGCCGCCCTACGCCGAACCTGGTCCGACTTGGGCGGCCCGCCCCCCGCTTACCCTTCCACAAGGTTCAGCTTCGCAAGCCGTTCCGTTCCGCTTTCAACCCGCCCCCTGCAACAACAGATTCAGCAAGAGCCATTCCATCCGAAAAGATTTTTAAGAATCTGAAGCTATAGGACTAATAAACATTAGTTAAGATTATAAATAATAATAAAGTTAGATATTTGAATAGGTTAGGTCATGCTTCGACCACTCAATCAGAAAAGTTGCAGTTGCGCTGGATTCGTCGCAGCGATGCAACATTCGCAGGATGCCCAGCGACACATGCAACTTCAAAACGGTAATATTCGCGTACAAACGTCAATTGGCATGTTTAACGCTTCAAATTCTTGACATCTGGATACAGGAAGGTGGCAACCAGTTATGAATTCCGTCGCAATACGGGCTGAGACCTGCTCATGTATCGGGACCGCGATGCTCGCGATGTTGGTCGCGACACTGCCTGCGGTCGTCTGGCTCCCGGCGGCCTTAGTTGCGATCGCTTCCCGGCTCTGAGCGATCCGCCGATTCGCCGCTACGGTAAGATGACGCAGCCGCTCGCCCGGCCCCGACCTGAATCCAAGCTGCACGAACACGGCGGCGTCACGTTGACACGCTAACGCTCTCCCCAATAACATTCCGTTCATAAAATTCGGGGATGGAGCATCGCGGGAACCACTTCTCGTCGGAACTCCGGATAAATCCCGGCCCGCAAGGTCCAGCAGCGTTACCGCAGGCGAAACCGTCACTTGGTTTCGCCGTTCATTATTGGGGCTGGTACTTCGAGGTGTTCGGCAGGACACTGGACGGTGCGGCGCACGATTTACGTGTTGGGCGGTCGCCAAGCTGGCAAGGCACCAGGCTTTGGACCTGGCATTCGAAGGTTCGAATCCTTCCCGCCCAGCCATCGGTTTGGCCTGGAATGAAAGCTGTGACGGTCCGCGTCATCAGCGTTGGGGGAGATTATTGCGCAGCGCCAACGGCTGTGGGAGGTAGACGCGTGTCGGAGCTAACCCATGTCTGAGCGAACGAAAGATGAACTCGAGATCTTCACCGGGAACTCGAATCCCGCTTTGGCCCGTGAAGTCGCCGAGCATCTTGGGGTAAAGCTCGGCGAGGTCGAGGTCGGCCGTTTTCCCGACGGCGAGGTGATGGTCGAGGTCCGCCAGAACGTCCGTGGCGGCGACTGCTTCATCATCCAGTCGACCTGTTCACCACCCAACGAAAACCTGATGGAGCTGCTGCTGGTGATGGACGCCTTGCGCCGGGCCTCGGCCAAACGGATCACCGCGGTTATCCCGTACTTCGGCTACGCCCGACAGGATCGCAAAGTCGCGCCGCGTGTGCCGATCAGCGCCAAGCTGGTCGCCGATCTGATTACGACGTCGGGCGCGCAGCGGGTGCTGACGGTCGACCTGCATGCCGGGCAGATCCAGGGCTTCTTCAATATTCCGGTCGACAATCTCTTCGCGATGCCCGTGCTGGTGCAGTACCTGCGCAAACGCCTCGCCGATCGTCGCGTGACCGTGGTGTCGCCGGACGCCGGGGGGGTCGAGCGCGCCCGGGCTTTCGCTCGCCGCCTCAATGCCGATCTCGCGATTATCGACAAGCGCCGCCAGCGCGCCAGCGAAGTCGCCGAGATGCGCCTGGTTGGTGACGTGCGCGATACGCTGGCCCTGCTGGTCGACGATATGATCGACACCGCCGGCACGATTACCGAAGCCGCGAAGGTGATTCTCGCGGCGGGCGCCGCCGAAGTGATCGCCTGCGCCACCCATCCGATTCTGTCCGGCCCGGCCTGCGAGCGGCTCAACCGCTCGCCGCTGAAGGAATTGATCACCACTAACAGTATCCCGCTCAGCGCCAAGGCCCAGGCCGAGGTTCCCAACCTGACGGTCCTGTCGGTCGGCGCCCTGATAGCGGAAGCCGTCCGCCGCATACATAATGAGGAATCGGTAAGCTCCCTCTTCAATTGAGGAGCTGATTCCGCGAGAGGATTAAAGAGCCAAGATGGAGACCGTCGAACTGACCTGCGAGAAACGCGAAGTCCGTCCCAAGGGAATAGTTAACCGGGTGCGCCGCGAGGGGCAGATTCCGGGGGTTATTTACGGCAATTACGGCGCGGCGACGGCGATCGCGGTCGGCGCCAGTGAGCTCAAGACCCGCGTCCACGCGGCGTCGCGCCAACGGCTGATTCGCCTCAAGTCCGGATCGGCCGAGCTTGACGGCAAGCACGTTATCGTCAAGTCCGTGCAGCACACCCCGGTCGGCGGCAATATCCTGCATGTCGACTTGTATGAGGTCGACCTCAACAAGCCGCTGCGGGTCGCGATCACGCTCAAGTTCGTCGGCCGCGCCGCCGGAATCGTCGACGGCGGCATCCTGCAGCCGCTCGAACGTCAAGTCGAGGTGGAATGTCTGCCCCTCGATATTCCCGAATCTATCGAAGTCGACGTGACACCGCTCAAGGTTCACGACGTGATGCATGTATCGGCGCTCAAGTTCGCCGACAACGTCAAGGCGATCTTTGATTCCGACTATCCGGTGGTAACCGTGCTGCCACCGACGGTCGCCGAAGTGGCGGTCGTCGCGGCCCCGGCCGAAGGCGAAGCCCCGGCGGCGGGCGCGGCCGCACCTGCGGCAGCCGCCGAAGCAGGCGCCAAGGAAGCTCCGGCCAAGAAAGAAACTCCGGGCAAGAAGGAAGCTGCGGCCAAGAAAGGCTAGCCTCGACCTGCTGGCGGCGAAAATAAAAGATGCTCGTGCCAGAGGCACGGAACAGGAGGCGCGCCAGCGGAGCCGAAGGCGCAGCGAGCACAGGGGGCGGCCGAGTCCGCGAGGCGCGGCCAACGTCTGAAGTCTGCGAACTGCGTTCAGAAAATCGAGTCCGCGAGGCGCGGCCAAAGGTAAAAGACTACGCTGCCAGCTTAAGGGCGCGGCGCACCGCCTCGACCGGATCGTCGCTATGCTCGATACCGGCGATCCCGGGCCATGCACGGAGCGCCACGACCGGCCGTCCTAACTTGAGCGCGAAGCCGATTTCGGAGAGTGTGCCGCCCTCGCCCGCGCACGCGATTACCGCGGCCGCGCTGGCGACGACAATCACGTTGCGCGCCTGGCCCATCCCGGTCGCAATGACGAATTCGATAGACGGGTTGGCGTCAGCGGGTTCGTAGTTCGGCAGAATTCCGATCGTATGGCCGCCCGCCGCGCGGGCGCCGCGTGCTGCGGCCTCCATCACGCCACTCAGGCCGCCACAGACCAGCGTCGCACCTTGCGCGGCGATTTCGCGGCCGACGGCGAAGGCCAGGTCGGCGACCTCAACGCTGGCGTCGGCGGCGCCAATCACGGCGATTGTCTTGCCCCGTGCCATCGCCGCGAGCCGAGGTCAGAGTTCCAGCACCTGCGGCAGGTCGGCCAGATCCGTGATGATAAAGTCGGGCGTCGGAATCCCTTCGGGGATCGCCGGCAGCCCCTTGCTGATCCACACCGTCCGCATCCCGGCCCCGCTCGCCCCGAGCACGTCGTCGCGCGGCGTGTCGCCGACGAACAGGATCTCGTGGGGCGCCAGACCGAGCCGCTCGCGCATATGCTCGAAGATCCGGCGGTCAGGCTTGCGCAGCCGCACCTCGGCGGAGATCACGACCGCCTCGAACAGGTCCGCTACGCCGGTATCGGCCAACACCTCGCGGCCGCACTGGGTGTCGTCAAAATTGGAGAGCAATCCGAGCCGGTAGTGTGGCGCGATTCGGCGCACGGCGGCGACCCGCGCCGCGGGCGCCCAGGTAACGCCGCGCACCGCCCCCATGTGCACGCGAGTCAGCTCCTCGGCGAGCTCGACCGCCCGATGGCTCGGCCCGAGATTCAAGCGCCGCAGCGTGCGATGGAACCGCTCGTGGCAGGTTATCTCGATCCCCTCGCGGTCGCGTTCCTCGAGAATCTCTTCGACCACCGCGCCGTAAACGTCGATGAACTGCTCGCGATCGAAGGCCGCGCCAAACAGCTCCGCCATCTTCGGAAAAACCCACGGCATCGTGGTGCGCACCTGCTTGCCGCGCAACTCCATCAGGGGCAGCCGGTCCGGCTCCCACTTGACCAGCGTGTCGAACAGGTCAAGAACGACTGCCTTGCACACGGGCTTAGCCACGGGGCGCCACCGCGGTCGCGGTGCTCAGCAGGGCGAGCAGATTGAGCACCATCACACCGCCGTTGAGCGCGACCGAGAGCCGATGCAGCTGATCGAACTCGGCCTTGCGCGCCGGATCGGGATTCGCCTCGGTCGTAACGGAACGGATCGCGCTGATCCGCGGGCGGATCGCCGCGCCGGCATAGAGCGTCGTGCCGAGCGCGATCGCCAGGGCGAGCGCCGCCAGCGACCACCACAGGGCCGGTCCATGCTGCAGGGCGAAATAGATCGCGAGGATCACGCTTACCGTGCCCGCCACGTAACCCATCAGGTAGTAGCGCGGAAAAATCGCCCCCACCACCTTGCCGGCGTCAGCCGTCGCGAGCACCTCGAAGACCGCGGGCGCCGTGATGATCGTGAAAAAGAGCATGCCGCCGAGCCAGATCACCAGACAGAGCAGATAGATGAACAGGGTTATTGCCATCGCTTATTCACGGAGCAGTCAATTCAGGTATTGTTTGGCGACTCCCGGTAGCGGCTGGCGCTGGGCAAAGCCGGCTTCCACCGGATGCCACGACGCCACGGCCTGCTCGCCGGATTGCCAGCACAAGAACACGACGTTGTCGTCGTCGATCGCCCACGGAAAGTCGATCAGGCCGAGGTCGATATCCTTGAGAAAGCAGCCATGCGACTCGATTTCCTGCGCAATCGCCGCCATCCGCGTCGCCGTGCCCTTGAGCTCCGGGTACCGCTCGACGATCGTGCCGAGCGGCAGCGCCTCGAGCGCCGGGTCATCGCCATGCAGCTCGGCGAGGCGCGCCCGCAATAATTTAACGCAGCTCTGCAGCTCGCGGACCAGTAATTCCAGCGTAGGGATAAGGTCGCTCGCCTCGTTCAGGCTGAAGAGTTTATCGAATTGATAGTTTCCCAAACGATCACCGTGCGACCAGATGGCGCGGACGGCACTGCCGACCGAGAAAATGCCTTGTCTGTCTCAAGGTCGTATACTACGGTAAAACGACGCGGCCGGGAAAGCTGGGGAGGTTGTGCTCCCGCCACCAAAGAGGGCCTTTGGTATAGGCGCGAGGGTGATTCTATGTCTGATATAACCAAAGGCGAAAAACGTTTCGAGACCGAAGAGGATCTCACTCAGGTCGAAATCCCGGAGATTTTGCCGGTGCTGCCGCTGCGCGGCATCGTCATTTTTCCCAGTCAGATTCATCCGTTCCTGGTTTCACGTGCGTCCTCGCTCAAGCTGATCGAGGACGTCGGGCAGAACTCGCGGATCATCGGACTGACCGCGCAGCGTAATCCGGAGGACGAAAATCCGGCGCCGGAGGCCCTCTATCAGCGCGGCACCGCCGTCCGGATTCTGAAGATGCTCAAATATCCGGACCAGAGCGTCCGCGTGCTGGTGCAGGGCCTCGCCCGGATCGAGCTCGGCCAGTTCATGCAGCGCGATCCGTATTTCATGGTCCAGGTGACGCGACTCCCCGAGACCTTCACGCCCGAGAAGGAAGCCGAGGCGCTGCAGGCGAATCTGGTCAGTCAGTTCTCGAAATTCGTCTCCCTGGTGCCGTACCTGCCCGACGAGCTGCAGGTGATGGCGATGCAGGTGCGGGATCCGGCGCGGCTGACCGATCTGGTCGCCTCGTATCTGAAAATCGCGGTCGAAGAACTGCAGGATTTGCTCGCGACGCTCGACGTGCGCCAGCGGCTCGAAAAGTTGCTGGTCATTCTCACCCGCGAGATCGAACTGCTCGAGCTGGGCCACAAGATTCAGTCGCAGGTGCAGAGCGAGCTCAACAAGAGTCAGCGCGAGTACTACCTGCGCCAGCAGCTCAAGGCGATCCAAAAGGAGCTGGGCGAAGGCGACGGCCGCGCCTCGGAAATCGAGGAGCTGGTCAAGAAAATCGAAGCAGCCAAGCTGCCCGAGGACGCCCGCAAGGCGGCCGACAAGGAGCTCGATCGGCTGCGGATGATCCCGCCGGAATCCGCCGAGCATACCGTCGTCCGTACTTATATCGATTGGCTCGCGACGCTGCCCTGGAGCGTCGCCACCGAAGATAACCTCGACATCAAGCATGCGCGCGAAGTGCTCGACGAGGACCATTACGACCTTGAGAAGGTCAAGGAGCGCATCCTCGAATTCCTGGCCGTGCGCAAGCTCAACCCGGATACCAAAGGGCCGATTCTCTGTTTCGTCGGTCCGCCCGGCACGGGCAAGACCTCGCTCGGGAAATCGATCGCGCGCGCCCTGGGCCGCAAGTTCCAGCGGCTCTCGCTGGGCGGCATTCGCGACGAAGCGGAAATCCGCGGTCATCGCCGGACCTATATCGGCTCACTGCCCGGCCGCATCATTCAGGGGCTGCGCAACGCCGGCTCGAACAATCCGCTCTTCATCCTCGACGAAGTCGATAAGCTGGGCGCG
>JBKQPD010000220.1:0-26748 GCA_052145175.1 Binataceae bacterium (SeqCode)
GCCCTCGGGCGCAGCTTTCCCACTAAAATTCGTTTAGCTTCCGCGTCGTGCCGTCAAAATCATAGAAAGAGACGAAGCGCGCGCTATGTGACCCAACGTGCATCGTCTCAACGCAAGCGCAACTGAAGCCAGCCCGGCATTGTTCCTTGCGACTGAACAAATTGTTCACTCCTCTTGAACGCCTTCCAGATAAGGGAGTGAATCGCCCCCTATAGAGATGGGAATTGCACCCAGCTTGACCAGCAGTGGACTGGCTGACAGCGCCGGCACGAGCGCGATTCCATCTCCGCGAAAAATCAGCGGCCCATCCAGCCGTCAGCAGGGAGGTCATAACACTGTGCTCTGAAATGGCTAATGTTCACGGTTCAGAGGGCGAAACCGACGACCGTGAAAGGTGAAATCGTTCTAAATCTAACGGAAGTGTGAATTATCAACATCCCATAGGAGCAAGCAAATGAGCATCTCGTTTCCATTCAAATTCGTGGACAAGGGAATGCCGGTCCCGTTCAAAATCGAGGCGAATTCTAATTTCCCGGAAGAAACAGAGCCTGTGTGCATCCTCACCAACCTGGGAGCGCCCCCGGCCCCGGATACTTTCATCACCGTCGGCCCGGGTATTGCTCCGAATGGACCAGATCCTTGGGAACTGACCTTCCGCTGGCAAACGGTGGGTGGACCCGCTGCTGGCGTGTGGCAGTTGGATGCGTTTCTTGAGAGTGTTAGCGGTCCTGGTCCCAACATCACAGTGCCAGCCGTGCCGGCGTTTCCCCTAATTCTCCCCAGTGTAACTCCAGCGAAACATGACATTGTGGCAGCCATTCCCCCAGCCGGTTTTTTAGTTCCGGCGCCGGGGGTTTTTCTTTACCGGCTCTATGCGACCCTTCGATGGGCGCCTACTGGGGCGCCTATCGTCAGAGTGGCTGGTCGCGCAGAAGGCCCGCTTATTGAGTTTTATAATCCGGCCTAGATGCCGGCGGCGGTAATCCAGTCGCTGTCATCCCCGCACAAAGACGTTGAAGACAGGATAGCTTCTCTCGTCTTTGTCGCGGGCATTTCTGGTCTAAAAAACGGCAGGCTGCAAAAGCGCGGTTATATAACCGGTGACATCCATCATCTGATTGCGGCGATCCGGCTTTCGACGGAGCGCTCTCGGATGATAACTTAAACATCACGTGCAGCCACTGCTTGAAGTAAAAGGTCTCCGCACCTCCTTTTTCACCCCCAAGGGCGAGTTGCGCGTCGTCGACGGCGTGAGCTTTGCCGTGGCGCCCGGCCGCCTTACCGGAATTGTCGGCGAGTCGGGCTCCGGCAAGACGATCAGTGTGCTTTCGATCATGCGCCTGTTGCCCGACGGGGCACGGATCACGGGCGGCTCGATTCTTTTCGACGGCGTCGACCTCCTCAAGCTGAGCGAGGCCGAGATGCGCGCGATACGCGGCGCGCGGATCGCCATGATCTTCCAGGAGCCGATGACTTCGCTGAACCCCGTCTTCACGATCGGCAACCAGATCGGCGAGGCGATCAAGCTCCATCAGCGGACCGGACGAAGCGAGACGCGCGCGCGCACCGTCGAGGCGCTGCACATGGTCGGGATCGCCGACCCCGAGCGGCGGATCGACGACTATCCCCATCAACTTTCGGGCGGGATGCGGCAGCGGGTGATGATAGCGATGGCGCTTGCGTGCAAGCCGCGCCTGCTGATCGCGGACGAGCCGACCACCGCGCTCGACGTCACGATTCAGGCGCAGATTCTCGATCTGATTCGGGACCTGCAGCAGCGCCTCGGCCTGGCGGTTCTGCTGGTCACGCACGATCTCGGGATCGTGGCGCAGTACGCCGACGACGTCACCATTCTCTATGCGGCGCGCGTGATGGAGCGTTCCTCCAGTGCCGAGCTGTTCGCGCATCCGCTGAATCCCTACACGCAAGGCCTGCTCGCGTCGATTCCGGGCATCGACGGCCGGCAACATCGGCGATTGCAGGCGATCGCGGGCTCGATTCCGAGCGCGGGGGCGCCCCCGTCGGGCTGCCGTTTCCATCCACGCTGCGCGCGGGCGATTGACGATTGCGCGCGGGTCGATCCGCCGCTCGAAGAGAAAGCGCCGGGCCACTATGCCGCCTGCATCCGAATCTGATCCAGCGGTGGATGTGGCAGCCGTGGCAAGCGTCCCGATGACGGCTGCGGGATTAGTCCGCTGCGTCGGGTTGCGCAAGGAATTTCCCGCGGGCACGGAAGGCCTGCTCGGCCGCAAGCACCTAACGCTCAAAGCCGTCGACGGGATCGATCTCGAAATTCTCGCGGGCGAGACCCTGGGCCTAGTCGGTGAATCAGGTTCCGGCAAATCGACGCTCGGCCGGCTGATTCTGCGCCTGATCGAACCGACAGCCGGCCGCGTCTTCTTCGACGGACGCGATCTGGCAACGCTGACGCGCGCCGACCTGCGGCGGCTGCGGCGCGACATGCAGCTCGTCTTCCAGGATCCCTACGCGTCGCTCAACCCTCGCATGAGGGTGCGCGCGATCGTCGGCGAAGGGATCGAGATTCACCGGCTGGCGCGCGGCGCCGCAAAGGAACAGCGCATCCGGGAACTGCTCGAGATGGTCGGGCTCGGGGCCGACGCGCTCGATCGTTATCCGCACGAATTCTCAGGCGGCCAGCGTCAACGGATCGGGATCGCCCGGGCGCTCGCAGTCGGACCGCGCTTTCTGGTCCTCGACGAGCCGGTCTCGGCGCTCGACGTTTCGATTCAGGCCCAGATCATCAACCTGCTGCAGGATCTCCAGGAGCGGCTGAAACTCACCTATCTTTTCATCGCACACGACCTGCGCGTGGTCGAGCACATCAGCCAGCGGGTCGCGATCATGTATCTGGGCAAGATCGTCGAGCTCGCCGACCGCGGCGATATTTACGCCAATCCGCGCCACCCCTATACGCGCGCGCTGCTCTCGGCGATTCCGGTGATCGACCCCGCCGAGCGGGTCGAGCGCATCAAACTACCCGGCGAAGCTCCCAGCCCGCTGAATCCGCCGTCAGGTTGTGGCTTCCATACACGGTGCCCGTATGCGAAAGATATCTGCAAGCGGGAGGTTCCGCCGTTGACCGCCGGTCACGGTGGACATGCGGTGGCATGCCACGTTTTTCCCGCGCCTTGAAGAATCCGATGGCCTTTACGAACCGCAAAGAACCGCCACCCGCGAACGACACGTTTCGTCAGGTCCCGACGACTTTGCCGAACACTCCCGGCCAGGCCTGGATCGAGGAGCGCACGCGCGTTGCGGTCGGGCGCGGTATCAACGTCTCGGGCCGCCTCGTGTTTCAGGAGCCGGTCCGAATCGAGGGGCGTTTCCGTGGCGAAGTCAGTTCGAGCGAACTGGTCGTGATCACCGAGCAAGCCTCGGTGGAAGGGCGGGTGCGTACTCCGCGCGTGCTGATCCTGGGAGAACTGACAGGTGACGTGATCGAGGCGAAGTCAGCCGTGCTGGGGCCTCGCGCGAGGGTGAGCGGCAATATTCAGGCCGAAACGTTGACGATTTGCGAAGGCGCACGACTCGAGGGCGACGTCCGCACCGGACTCGCCGCCACGGAAACCTCGAAGTAAGGCGCGGTCGGACGACCGCCGTTACGCGGGTTGAGCGGGGTGACTCGGCTCGACTGGCCGGGTTGGCTGGACGGGATTGGCCTGCCGGTTTTCGCTGATCGTCTCGACGCGGGCGGCCTTGCCCGATAGCCCCCGCAGATAATAAAGACGGGCGCGCCGGACCTTGCCGCGGGTCAGCACCTGAATCTTCTCGATACGGGGTGAATGGAGCGGGAAGATGCGCTCGACGCCGATCCCGTAGGAGATCTTGCGCACGGTGAAGGCCGCGCGATTCCCGCCGCGGTTCATCTTGATAACGATCCCCTCGAACGACTGGATCCGTTCCTTCTCGCCCTCGACCACCTTGACCTGCAGCCGCAGGGTGTCGCCGACCCGGAACTCGGGGAGGTCCTTGCGCAACGCGCGATCTTCGATCTTCTGAATGATGCTGTTCATGGAATCCGGCCCCCGAGCAACTGAGCCGCTCAATGTAACCTAACCGCGCCGATGACTCAATCCCGGTGGGAAACCGTGTAGTGGGTCAATTTGAATTTTCCTGTTGTCATTCCCGCGCGTCTGGTTTGTCTGGCGCGCGAGGAATCCCGGAATCCGGGACTCTTCGCGCGGCAGCCACGCGCGAGAGTGACAGATAAGAGGGCGTCGTAGAACAAACCGGTGAAACTGACCCACTACCGGAAACCGGGTGCTGTCCTAATCTGCCCGCGATTGTCCTAATTTCAAAGTGAGGGTGTCCTACTTTGCCAAGCGCGGATCATCGGACGAAACGCATTTACCCACGGCTGTCGCCAAAGCGAATCTAGCAGCTGAATCTGGATCGAAGCGGCTCTCGTTCTTACTCATCCGCTTCTCCAATAACGAATCCTTTGCTGCCTCGCAGTCCTTTGCAGAATCGTAAGCAGAATCCTGAATCCAAGTAGACAGCGGGGTTTTCAAATTCTTCTTAAAGTCTTGGAGATCGTTACCGATTGGCGGAATCATCAGATACCAGCCGACAAGCGCGAGCGCAGCGGCGTGGCGAAACGTCATACTCACATCTAAGCAGACGTGCACAGACAGCGGAAGAACTTTAAGTCATCCCCGGATACATCACGCGATCGCTTCGCAGCGGCAGGCGGCAGTGCGTGCATCGGCGCGCGAGGAGGTTCCAGAAGGACGGTGTGCCAGCCGTCGCGTGATAATAGTTGCGACAACGCGGGCACTTACTGAAGGCGGCCCGCGCCGCGAAGTGCACCGTCGCCGCCACCCAGACAATCAGGATGACCATCATCACCGAACGCGACTCGGTAAAGATGGTGACGAGCCAAACCAGCGGGATAAAGGCGAGGAGCAGCGTCCAAAGCCAAAAGCGCAAACGCCGGATCTTGCGTAAACCCTCGCGCTCCTCGGCAACCATCCTCAGCCAATACCCCCTTCGCCGGCCCGCTCAGCGCCGCGTTTCGCTCACCGGGTTTTTTTGGTCGGCGGCGTCCTCGCCCTCGCGCGACAGCCGCGAGTGGCTGAGCAGTCCGCTCGTCAGCAGCGATACCCCGATCACCGAGAGCAGCGTGCCGAGCAGACCGCCCACGCTCTCCATATTCTGTCCCGCCGTCTCGACCACAAGGTCGGTCCCCGCCGTAAGCAGGATCGCGCCGAAAAAGATCAGGATATCCGAAAATAGCCGCATCGAAGTCGCCGCCAAGCTTAGCGCATCATTCCTGCGGCGAAAACATACTCGGTCAGCCCGGGATTCCTTCGCGCGCCAGGAAAGGCAGACGCGCGGGAATGACAAAAAAAGCAAGCGAGACGTAATTAGTGCCCGCACAGGCGATCGAGGATTATACTCGCGGCGGCGCGCACCGACAGATGGTTAAACGCGTCGGAACCCAGGATGGGCGCCAGCACGAGATCCGCCCGCTCGCGCACCGGCGGTGCGAGCCCGAATCCCGTGCCGAACAGCAACATCAGCGGCGGCCCGTCCGGCTGCTCGCGCCGTGCACGCAGGTCCGCATACGAGATACCGTCTTCCGCGCGTGCAGAAGTATAGACCAGTTGGGGCCGCGCACCGGCGAGCGTCGCGGCAGCCTGGATCGCCTCGTCGAGGTCGTTGGTTATCTCGACCAACTCGAGCGCCTCGCGCCGGCGCGAATCGTAGAGCCGGCCGGGGTCGAGCCGCCAGTGATCGAGCACGGTGAGTGCGAACTCGCGTTGCGCCGCCACCGGATGGACCACGTAGAAGGCGCGCACGCCGTAGGTGCGGGCCGAACGTGCGATATCGTGGAGGTCGAGACTGGTGACGGCAGAGGCCACGACCTGGCCGTTGCGATCGACCACGGGGTAATGGATCAGCGCGAGGAACAGGTCGGCCACGGTCAGGTCGGACGCCGGTCCGCGGTCAAATCGGGACGGCGGCGGGCGGTGCGCTTGCGCGATTCGGTCTCGCGCCAGCGTTTGATCTTGCCGTGATCGCCGCTCAGCAGAATCTCCGGCACGCGCATCCCCTGGAACTCCTCGGGGCGCGTGTACTGCGGATATTCGAGCGTGTTGGCGGCGAAGGACTCCTCGGCGAGCGACTCGGGATTACCGAGCACGCCCAGCACCAGCCGCGCGACCGCCTCTATCACGACCATCGCGGCGAGCTCACCGCCGCTCAGCACGTAATCGCCGATCGAAAGCTCGCGGTCGACCATCGCGCGCACCCGCTCGTCGAAGCCTTCATAACGCCCCGCGATCAGCAGCAGTCCGGGCCGGAGCGTTACCAATTCGCGGACCGTCGCCTGATCGAGCAGTTCGCCCTGCGGCGTCATCAGGATACGGGTCAGGCCGGGCGCCGCCGCCGTGACGGCTTCGAGCGCCGCCGCGATCGGCTCCGGCCGCATCACCATCCCGCTGCCGCCGCCATACGGCGTATCGTCGACCTGCCGATGGTTGCCGAGCCCATGCGGACGCAGGTCGTGCGGATGGATTTCAATCAGGCCCTGCTTGCGGGCGCGCCCGAGCAGGCCCGCGTCGAGCGCCGTGAACATCTCGGGGAAGAGCGTGATTACGTGAAACTGCATCGGCGATAATTATGCGGTGGGCCGCGGGTCAATCGAGCAGGCCGGGGATCGCGTCAATCGTGATCCGGCGCGCGGCGAAGTCGAGGCTTTTCACGACATCGGCGATAACCGGAATCAGCACTTCGGCGGCGCCGTCGCGCACGACCAGGACGTCGTTGGCCCCGGTCGCGAAGATCTCGACGACGACCCCGAGACGGCGGCCCTCGACGGTGACGACCTCGCATCCGAGCGCGTGAAAATCGTAAAACTCGTCTTCTCCGGCGGGCGGCAGCGCGGTCTCCGCGACGAAAATGATAGCGCCGCGCAGCTCCTCCGCCGCCTCGCACGTCGCCACGCCCTCGAGCTCGACACGCATCACGTTGCGGCCCGCGCGCGCGGCGGTCCGGACGCCGTACTCGCGGCGCGTCCCGCCGTGGTCGAGCAATACGCGCTCGACGACTTCCAGCGTAGACGAATCCGCATTGTCCAGAGTGACACGCACCGCGCCACGCAGCCCGTGCGGCCGGGCGATTTTCCCGACACGCACAAGCCCGTCCGGCGCCGCCGGAGTCGGGTTCTGCGGCAAGGCCGCTAAGCGGTCGGTCAAAGCGCGGGCCTAATTCTCTTCGATTATCTCGAGGACCACTTTGCGATTGGTGCGCGAAGCCACGGCATTCAGGATCGTGCGAATCGATTTCGCGGTGCGGCCCTGTTTGCCGATCACCCGGCCGAGGTCCTCTTTCGCCACCCGGAGTTCCAGCACCGACGCCGTCTCCCCCTGGGTTTCCTTGACCTCGACCGCATCAGGGTTATTCACCAGCTGCTGCGCCAGAAACTGAACTAGCTCCTTCATGGCTGGCTCCTGGAAGACGATCAGGTGGTTTAAGCGCTGCCGCTAGCCAACTTCATCAGCTTCCGCACGGTGTCGCTGGGCAGCGCACCGGCTTTCAACCACTTCTCGGCCTCGGCCTTTTTCAACGAGACCTTGGGCGGATCCGTCGCCGGATCGTAAGTACCGATATGATCCACGAAGCGTCCTTCGCGGGGCGAACGCGAGTCCGCGACGACGATTCGATAAAAAGGCCGCTTGCGCGCGCCGTGGCGGCGCAGCCGAATGACAAGTCCCATGCGTTACCTCTGAATCTATTCTATCCTGATTGTACTGTTTTAGCGGCCAAGCCCAAAACCCATCATCGAGCGGGCAGCGCCCATCTTGGTGAATTTCTTCATGACTTTGCGGGTCTGGTCAAACTGCTTCAGGAAGCGATTGACGTCCTGCACGGAGGTGCCGCTACCGGACGCGATCCGCGCCCGCCGCTGACCGTTCAGCACCAGATGATTGCGCCGTTCCTGGCGGGTCATCGAATCGATAATCGCCTGAATCCGCACCAGCTCCTGCTTGGCCTCGTCGGAGTCCGCCGCACCGGCGAGCTTCTTGAGTCCCGGGATCATGCCGAGCAGATCACCCATCGAGCCCATTTTCTTGATCGCTTTGAGCTGCTCGGCAAAGTCTTCGATCGTAAATTCGTTCTTTTTGAGCTTGCGTTCGAGTTCCTTGGCCTTACCCTGATCGTAGTTCTGCTGGGTCTTTTCGATCAGGCTCAGCATGTCGCCCATCCCGAGGATGCGCGAGGCGAGGCGGTCGGGATGGAAAACCTCCAGATTCTCGAGTTTCTCGCCCATACCGGCGAACAGGATCGGCGCGCCGGTGACCGCGCGGACCGATAACGCCGCGCCGCCGCGCGCGTCACTGTCGAGCTTCGTCAGGATCAGCCCGGAGATCTTGAGGCGGTCATGAAAGCCCTGCGCCACGTTGACCGCATCCTGCCCGGTCATCGCGTCGGCCACTAGAATCGTATGATGGGGCTGGGCGACCCGCTGCAGATGGCCCAGTTCGTCCATCAGCTCTTCGTCGATCTGGAGACGGCCGGCGGTGTCGATCAGCAGCACATCATGGCCACCCAAGTCCGCCTTGGAGAGCGCCCGGCTGACGATTTCGACCGGATCCTGATCCTCGCGGCTCTCCGCCACCGGGATCCCGGCCTGCTGCCCGAGCACGCGCAACTGCTCCATCGCGGCCGGCCGCCGGATATCGGTCGAGACCATCAGCGGATGGCGTTTGCGTTCGAGTTTGAGAAAACGCGCCAGCTTGGCGAGCGAGGTCGTCTTGCCCGAGCCTTGCAGGCCAACCAGCATGATTTTGACGGGCGGCTTGACCTTGAGGTCAAGTTCGCGCGCCTGACCGCCCATCACCTCGCGCAGTTCGTTGGCGACGAAGCGAATCAAATGCTGCTCGGGGCTGAGCGAGCGCAGTACTTCCTGGCCGAGGGACTTTTTCTTGACGTGCTCGACGAAGTCGCGGACGACCTTGATATTGACGTCGGCCTCGAGCAGGGCGAGCCGGACTTCACGGAGCGCTTCATCGATATTGCGCTCGGTAATCCGGCCCTGCCCGCGGAGTTTCTTGAAGACTCCTTCGAGGCGATCACTCAGTGTGTCGAACATAATTGATACAAGTTGCGGACGGGGCCAGGCAGCTTATTGTCAGCATCAGGCCTCGCGCCGCAAACCGTTAAGATTACGGTACGCCCTCTATTCTGTCAAAGGAACCCTGACCAGACTGAGTGCGTCAAAAAGGCGATTGCATCGGATTGCCGACGCTGTGGTAATGCCTTCGATAGTGCCGCGCCGTATGGCGTTGATGGCGCTCCTGGTACCGTTGGAGCGCCCATAGCGCGATCATCATTGTCCCCATAACTGCGGGGTTCATTTGCGAGCGAGAGCCGGTGGACCCACCATAGAAGCCACTCTGGCCCATATTCGATCCCATATACGACCCCGGTGGGGCGTACCCCTGGTCGCGCGGCTGGGTCTGGCGCACGTAGTCGTCCAGCGACCCGACGCTGGGAAGCGTCCCGCCGCCCGGATAGGCGATCGCTTGTGCGGCAGGGAGCGCAATAAGGCTAAAGGTGAGGATAGTCAGCAGCAGATGGAGTCCCGAAAGTTGAGGTTTATGACGCCGTACCGACCCGTCTGGCGCAACCAATTTGCTCATGGCAACCTCTGACGACACATCTCCTAAGACGCACGACTCGCCGATTTGTTTACAATCAGACACGCTTTTCTCATGCCCTCCGCAACGGCATCCTGCTGGCAATCCTTGCCACGCGCTCGCCGTGACCTCGGGAGCGAAGCCTTGCGGAAGCAACCCCGCTGGTTTTCAAGGCGCCGAGCATAAGCCGCCTGGGTGCCAGCCAGCACCAAAGGTTGCAGGGCCAGCTTTGACCGGCGTCCGCCGAGGGCGGCGGGCGCTATTGTTCCTGGATGGACTCGAGGTAGTCGAGCAGAGCGTTGATTCTGCGCTTGACGGCGGCCTCGCTTTCGTCGCTGTACTCTTTGCCTGAGAGCTGGAAGCTCAACCCCCACAGCGGCATTGGGCTATTGAAGTTGTAGTGTCCGGGCAGGCGCTTGCCGCCGTCGATAATGTCGTAAATATCCTGACGCGGGAATTTCTTGCCGTAGTGACGGGTGATCTGGGTCAGATCCGCGGGGCGATAGCCGGGCTTCTCATTAGCATCGGGGCCGTCGCCCTTCGCGTCGATGCCGTGGCACCGCGCGCAATTGTCCTTGCACTCCTGCGCGCCGGAAGCCTCGACGCCAAAGACTTTGCCGACCGATACGAAAAATAAGATTCCCGCCACAATCACTCCAGTCCGCTTGGGCATTTGATGCGGTGATCGCACTCGATCGGCGACTCGCACATCCTTCGCGAGTAGTCGGTGGAATTGCGACAAAGGCTTATTTGGAGCGGGCGTCATGGTCGTGAAGATATCGATATTCGAGATGCGGATCGACCGATGGTCGCTTCGAGCGACAGCTCCGCCGCCAAGCGCGCGGGGCGCGAGTTCCTTCCGCTCCAGCTCATCGCGATGAAGCGCTTTCGATGCTGGCGGGTGGAAGCTAAAAGGCTTTGGGCAGCCCAGCCTGTTTCAGCACTTCGTTCGCCGTATGCCTTGATTTGATGTTCGCATCCACCGGAAGGCTCTTACCACTAATCGGACTGTACCAGATTTCGTGGTCGCCCTTCCTTTGGCGAACCTTGTAGCACTTACCTTCTCTCAGAATACAAACGACATCGGGAGTAAATCCGGCGATCAATCAGTAGCGTCCGGCACAAACCGTCTGTGGGTAAGCATCTCGATGGGAAAGGATGAGTGCGCCGCCGGCCTTGGCAACACGCCATCCGCTTCGAGCAGTTCGGGAATTAGAACCTTGAGCTTATTCATGAGCTGCGGCATGTCGTCGGCTTCAGCAACCAAGCCGGAAACATCGTCGCTGACCGCAACCCACACCTTGGCGTCCTCATCCCACGTTGCGTTAATGACGTATGTGGGGGCTCCCATAATTTCTTACCTCAAAGTCTCGCCCAAAATCCTGCCGTCGATCCTGGTCGACTCGTCCATTATCGGACTTCAGCGGAGAGCGTGGAAGCACCTGCGACAGCTCCAATTCCGGCCTTCACCAACCTACAACGCCAGGCGATCGAGCGAGCGGTACTGGATTGCCTCGCTCAGATGATGGGCCTGAATCGGGCCGCCCTCGTCAAGGTCGGCGATCGTGCGCGCGACCTTGAGAATCCGTGTGTAGGCGCGCGCGCTTAGTCCCAAACGATTGATCGCGAGTTCGAGCAGGCGCTCGCCGCCCGCCTCGACCTGGCAATGGGCGTGCAGTTCGCGCGCCCCCATCTGGGCGTTGCAGTAGTAGGTGGTGCCGCGAAAGCGCGCGAGTTGGCGATCACGCGCCCGATTCACCCGCTCGCGAATCGTCGCCGAGGTCTCGCCCGGGGCCCGATCGGTCAGCTCGCGATATTTGACCGCCGGCACCTCGACATGAATATCGATCCGGTCGAGCAGCGGCCCCGAGATCCGCGAGCGATAGCGCTGGATTATGATCGGCGAGCAGGTGCATTCGTGCTGCGTGTCGGTGAAGAAGCCGCACGGGCAGGGGTTCATCGCCGCGACCAGCATCACGCTGGCTGGAAAGGTCATCGTGCCCATCACCCGCGCGATCGTGATCCGGTTATCCTCGAGCGGCTGGCGCAGCACCTCGAGCACGTTCTTGCGAAATTCGGGTAGTTCGTCGAGAAACAGCACGCCATTATGCGCCAGGCTCACCTCGCCGGGGCGCGGGATCGTCCCGCCGCCGATCAGGCCCGCATCCGAGATGGTGTGATGGGGCGAGCGGAATGGGCGTGTCGCGATCAGCGCCTGGCCGTCGAGCATCCCGGCGACGCTGTGCACCTTGGTCGCCTCGATCGCCTCCTCGAAGGTCATCACGGGCAGGATCGTCGGCAGGCGCTTGGCAAGCATCGTCTTGCCCGACCCCGGCGGTCCGATCATCAGCACGTTATGGCCGCCGGCGGCCGCGACTTCGAGGGCGCGCTTGGACTGCTCCTGGCCTTTGACCTCGCTGAAATCGACCGCGTAATGGCTGGCCGCCTCAAACAGTTGGCGAACGTCGACCGCACATGGCCGGGGGTCGCTTCGCTCCTCGAAGAATTCGAGCGCTTCATTCAGCGTCTCGACCCCGATGACCGCCACGCCCTCGCCAATCACCGACGCTTCGGCGGCGTTCTCGCGCGGCACGACAATCCCGTCCATCCCGCGCGCCCGGGCGAGAATCGCACTGGGCAGGGCGCCCTTGATCCCCTTGATCCGGCCGTCGAGCGCCAGCTCGCCCATCACCAGATGGCGGCTGAGGCGCTCCCGCTTTTCGATCGTGCCGGCCCCGGACAGGATGCCGAGCGCCATCGGCAGGTCGAAAGACGAGCCTTCCTTGCGCGTGTCGGCGGGGGCGAGATTGATCGTGATTTTGCCGTGCGGAAATTCGTGGCCGGAGTTGCGGATCGCCGACTTCATCCGCTCGAAGGCTTCGCGCACCGCCCCTTCGGCCAGCCCGACCATGCGGAAGCTTGGGGCGCCGCCGCCCGTATCGACTTCGACTTCCACCGGAAAGGCGTCGACACCGGCGATCGCGCTGGACAGTACGCTTGCAAGCAATCAGGGCTACCTCTACGTCAGAGTAGCCAATATTTAGCGAAATTTCAGTACATCAGGAATCAGTTTATGACTGATAACACAAATCCGGATGGAGAATTCGCTTCACGATCGCCTGGTTTTTGGATTATCGTTTGACGCTCGTCCCGCGTGCACCTTTCCCAGCGTAGTAGACGCAAGTGCGCTTCAAGGTGATATTTGAGTCCTATGAACAGCTGGCTGGACGCGAGCGTCGGTTGAGCTTCTCGGGCACGTTCAAGACGGGCTTCCGCAAGTACGGCCTGGACGTGTTGCTCCTATACGGCCTGGTGTCGGCGGCGTTCTTCGGCCGAGGTCTGATCGGTCATCTGTCAGACCGATATATCGGCGCCGGGATCGACCCGGGTGAGATGATCTGGTTTCTGGAGTGGTGGCACTACGCGATTCTGCACGGTGTCAATCCCTTCCATACGCAGCTGGTCTGGGCGCCAAGCGGATACAATTTAGCGGCTGCCACACTTATACCGTTGCCGGGTTTGGTCGCCTTCCCGGTCACCCATTTTCTCGGTCCGACGGCGGCCTACAATATCCTCATGCTCGCTAGCCCTGCGCTCGCCGCCTGGGCCACTTTTCTCCTGTGCCGCGGGTTACGCCTATCGTTCTGGCCTTGCTTGATCGGCGGCTACGTTTTCGGATTTTCGCCCTTCATGCTTTCCCACATGCTGGGTGGCGTTAACCTGGTGACGTCTGCGTTTTTTGTGGTGATGGTCGTCATGGTCACGCGGCGATGGCTGAGGGGCGACTTGTCCTCCGGGCATTTGGTGCCCCTTCTGAGCGTAATCCTCATCGGAGAGGCCCTTTCCTCACTGGAGGTTCTGGCGACCGGGACCCTCATCGGAGGCCTTGCCTTGGCTATCGCGTATGCGCTGCGATGTCCCGGGATTGAGCGGCGGTTCGTCGACACGACGGCGGTGTTCGGGTGTTCGTATGCGGTCGCGGCCGCAGTTCTGAGTCCCTATCTGTACTACTTTTTCGCCTTCGGCACGCCGGCGCTTCCTCACAGATACGAGAGTATCGCGGCTCAACCGCTGAACATGATTATCCCGCCCGCTACCACATTGATTGGCCAGGTCCATGGGCTTTCCAGCCTTTGCCGTGGGGCCAACGTATATGAATTAAGCGAATTTGTTGGTGTCCCGCTCCTTGCGATTCTGATGAGCTTCACGATATCGCGCCGAGCGGAGCGGCCAGCTAGGTTCCTAGTATATGTGCTCATAGTAATTTGGCTATTGTCGCTCAAAATCAGCCTGTCGATTGATCACCGCGCGGTAGCTGCTATGCCCTGGCGCCTATTCTCTCTTTTGCCGCTCTTCGACAATGTGCTCACCGAGCGGCTTTGCCTGTTTGGCTTTCTGGCGCTGGCGATAATGGTCGGACTGTGGCTGAACGACAACTCCAGAAGCCCTGCGTTCCGCGTAGTCATGGCGACTCTTGTCCTCGTCGGTTTTTTCCCGAGTCCCTCGACCGAGTTCTGGACCAAGGCCGTCGATGCGCCCGCTTTCTTTACTTCCGGTCTATACCGACAGTACCTTTCGCTGAACGACAATGTGGTCGTGTTGCCATATTGTTTTCTGAGCAACTCCGACATGTGGCAGGCGAACACCCGCATGTATTTTCGCATGGCGGGGGGCTATCTGGGCTGGCTTCCATCCGTGCCTGCGGATTTTCAGAATTTTCCTATCGTGCCGGCTCTGGAACAGCTTGCGCCTATCCCCGACGCGGCCCTTCAGCTCAAAGTGTTTATCGCGCGGAACGATATTGTGCGCTGATCGCCGCCGACCAGGGTAGGCTTCTGATCGATGTGCCCAAGGATCCGACGGGGTTCGACTTGCGTGAATTTACTCTCCGCGAGCGGGGCGTGCTCAACGATCTGCTGGCGACTCTGGGGGTCAATCCTGTACGCGTGGGCGGCGTCTCCTTGTACAGGATTCCGCCTGAGCGGTTTGCGCAATACAAGACGATCGATCCGCGCGAGCTGGAGATCCATTTTGCGCGCGACCGCTTGAATGCACTGTTGAATGCCGCACAACTCTATGTGGCAAGTAACCACGAATTATCGCAGCTCAGTCCGCTCCGCGCGCAGGAATCAGGCCTGCTGCCAGTTGACTGGGTAACGACGCGTAATGCCAAGGAGCATCTGGCTAATGGTCTGCTTCTCATGGCAACGGGTCCTGACAACATTGCGCTTGGCACCCTGGCGCCTGAGCCGGTTTTGCAGGATCTAGTTCACGAATATAAAAAGCACGCAGATAAGATAACGCTAATACCCCCGTCTTCAATCGGACGAGATCCGCTTCAAAGTTGTGATTGGCTGGTGGTGCTGGAGTATAAAGACAGTCAGCTTGCCGAAGCGGTCGCGGAAGTGAGCAAGCGAAGTTCCGGTTCGTAGTTGTGAAAAAGAGAGCTGCTGGCTATGCGAATCTCTGGCGCGAGAGAAGCTAGTTCCATACTGCGCCGGTCTCGACCAAGGCGACACGCTCGGCGGCGCTATAGCGGAGCAGGTCGCCGAGGAACGCAACGGTTAGTACCAGTCGCCCGTGACGCCAGAGGAACCCAACGCGTTAATGTCTTTAATCAATACAGCCTGTCCTGATCCGTGAGGTGCTGCCCATGAGAAGCCTGATGGTTGATGCCAAGTCCTTACCTGAACAACGGCGTTTGCGCCAAGTTCGCGCGCTCTGTCGGCCATAGAGGAGAGCACATTGCTTGATGATCCGTACCAGACCTTGCCGACGTCTATAGTCCCAATCAAAGTGAATTCTACGTCGGGCGGGAGCGCCTGTTGCGTGACCAACACCCTGCCTTCATACGGCGGATACATGGTCGAGCCGACGATAGAAGACTGTGTTGTGTTAGTGATGATGAACGGATTGTGGGCAGAGCAGGCAGAAAGGAGCGAGGATAGGACGATTGCGATGACAACTGAGGCATAATTTTTCGAGATCGCTACGCGCCTCACAACTCCACCTTCTTGTATTTGTTAGCGTCAACCCCCGGCAACTTTATGCCCAGATCGCCTTCTCTTGGACGAGCAGGGCGCGGTCGGCCGCGCTATAGCCGAGCAGGTCGCCGAGGACGTAATCGTTGGCCGAGCCGATGAGCGGCGAGGGCGTGCGAATCGAGCCGGGTGTCGCGGACAGCCGCGCGGGCAGTCCCGTGACGTGAGTGGTCGCGCCGCCGGAAAGGGTCACGGTGCCCCAGAAGTCGCGCGCCTGGAGTTGCGGATTCCGCGCGCAGAGGTCGGCGCCGTTGCAGACCACGCCCGCCGCGATCCCGGCCTGCTGCAGCCGTGCCATCGCGTCCTCGGCTTGCTGTTCGGCCGCCCAGCGCGCGATGTGCGTGTCGAGTTCCGCCTGATTGCGCATCCGCAGGTAGAGCGTCCGGAACCTGAGGTCGCACGCCCACGCCGGTGCGCCGAGTAGCACGACGAACCGCTCCCACTCGCTCTGGGTGCGCACCGCGAGCGCGATCCAGCGGTCATCGTCACTGTCCTGATTACCGTCGCGCGGCTGGCAGCGATAGACGCCGTGCGGCGCCGCCGGAAGCTCCTGCGAGCGGTAGTTGGGCGCCTCCGGCGTCCGGCCATTGACGGCGATATCGAGCAACGCGGGACCGACGACGCTCACCACCGCCTCGAATTGCGAAAGATCGACGAACTGGCCGCGGCCGGTGCGCCGGCGATGCCATAGCGCGAGCAGCGCCGCCAAGGCGCCTGTGTAACCGGCCGCCATGTCCGCGTACGAGTAGCCGAAACCCGCCGGCGCGCCGCTGATCTCCGTCATCAGCAGGGTATAGCCGCTCAGCGCCTGCAGGGTCGGCCCGTAGCTGACGTAGCTCGCGCGCGGTCCGGTGTGGCCCAGCCCGGACATACTGACGCAGACGATATCGGGTTTGATTTGACTCAGGCTCGCGTAATCCATGCCCCACCCGCGCATCACGCGTGCCGAGAAATTATCGATTACAAGGTCGCTCTGCTGCGCAAGGCGCCGCGCGATCTCGACCCCCCGCGGATGGGACATGTTGACCGCGATCGACCGCTTGTCGCGATGCAGGTCGCCCTGCAAGCCGGTCTGGCGCGAGCCCGGCGGACCCGGCTTGCGCTCGAGCTTGATCACTTCCGCGCCGTAGTCGGCGAGGAGCCGCGTCGCGACCGGCCCGGCGACCACCCAGGTGAAATCCAGCACCCGAATTCCGGCGAGAGGCAGTTCCGGCATAGCTCAGATGATCCCCTCGGCCGTCAGGGCCGCGAGTTCCGCCGTCGTCAAGCCTAACTCCTCGCGCAGGATTTCGTGCGTATGCTCACCCAGGAGTGGCGGACGCCGCGTGACACGCCACGGCGATCCGGAGAACAGATAAGGCGCCCCTGGATAGCTGAAGGAGCGGCCCAGCTCGGGATGCTCCACCGCGACGAAATAGCCGCGCGCCGCCAGCTGCTCGTCCGCGAAGAGCGCCTCGGGGCTGCGC
This sequence comes from Binataceae bacterium (SeqCode), assembly GCA_052145175.1. Taxonomy (GTDB): domain Bacteria; phylum Desulfobacterota; class Binatia; order Binatales; family Binataceae; genus JAJPHI01. The sequence continues at coordinate 17,173 of JBKQPD010000220.1, forward strand.
ACCGTCGCGTAGGGCAGGCGGAGCGCCTGCGCGCGTTCGAGCAGCTCGTCGCGCGCGTAATCCTTGACCCAGTCGTCGAGCACGTCGAACAGATGCTCGGCATGCTCCGCGCGATAAAGCACATCGTCCCATTGCGGCTGGACCAGATCCTGCGCCTTGCCGTCGGCCGCGACCCATTCGACCAGCGAGGTCCAGTCGCCCAGCGTGCAGTGCATGATATAGCCGTCGCGGCAGCGGCCAACCCGGAAATAGCGGCTCCAGTGGAGCGTGCCGCGCCGCGGCTCGATCCGGCCCTCGCCGAAGTAGCTGCCCGCGACGTGCTCGACCGCGCACGCGGTGGCTTCCTGCATGCTCAGGTCGATCCACTGACCCCGGCCGTCGCGATCGCGCGCGAAGAGCGCGCAGAGCGTCGCGATCGCGCCGAAATACGCCGCCGCATGATACGATTGCAGCCCGAGCGGCCGCACCGGTTGACGCCCCGGCCAGCCGTTGACGTAGAGCATCCCGCCTTGCGCCGCGAGGACCGTATCGTCCGCCTCGTAAGCGGAAAACGGCCCCGTCTGCCCAAATGGTGTCATCGAGAGCAAAATCAGCGCGGAGTTGGCCTGATGGAGCTTCTCCCATCCCAGGCCCATTTCCGCCAGCCGCCCCGGCTTGAAGTTCTCGATAACTATGTCCGCCGAACCGATGAGTCTGAGCAGGAGCTCTCGCCCCAGGTCACGGCCGGAATCGAGCGTAATCGCCCGTTTATTGAGATTGTAAAACCAGAAGAAGAGGCTGCGATCGCGATGCGGCCGGTCGTCAACGAACGGCCCGATCCGTCGGCCCGGGTCGCCGCCGGGCGGCTCGATCTTAACCACGTCCGCCCCCATATCGGCCATCAGGCGCGCGGCCAGACTCGCCCGATAGTCGGTCAAGTCCAGCACGCGTAATCCCGCCAGCGCGCCCGGAAAGGGGGTGGCCGAGTCGCTCACGGGATGCCGGCTCCGTGGATACGTCGGATCGCGTCCATTCTTGCGCATTGTAGCTGAATCTGCGGCCTCGTAGTAATCTCCATATAAGATGATGTAAGCATGAATTTACATAAGCAATGAGTCGTCAAATAACCAGATATCATCATTTTTAGCATTTACATAAGTAAGCTGATGATACATAAAGATTTGCAGTGTCCGATTCGTCTTAAACGCGGAGAAATGAGGCCGCATAATGGAAGATGATCTTGCGCAATGGATCGTGCCGTTTTTTTCCATCTGGATATTCCCACGCGCCACGATCCGGAGAATAGTCGAGGCCAACCCGCGCAAGTTCGTCACCGGTCTCGGCTGGATCACGGGGGCGCTGGGTGCGTTGGTCTTTGAAGTCCAGGCCAGCAACTCAGCGGCTTTGACCTCGATTCCGCGCTGGGCCGTGGCGATGGGACCGGTCACGCTCGCGATGTCGGCGTTCACGCTGGGACTCGCCGGGGTCGGGATTATCTATGCCTTGGCCTTTGTTTTCCACTGGGCGGGGAATCTGGTCGGGGGCGTAGCCGACTTGCTGGAAGTCCGCGCCGCGGTGGCCTGGAGCTGGATACCGCTGATTGTGCTGGCGATCGTCGCCGTGATCGCGGCGATCTCCGCACCTGCGGCCAACTCGTGGACCGCCTCAACGACCCCTGACCCTTACCAGATCCCCTATTCCTGCATGGCCGAGGCGGCGCTTTTCGTCTGGGCGGTCTTTATCGCGACGCAGACGCTGGGCGAGGTTCATCGCCTTTCGCCCCGGCGCGCCGCCGGGATGCTGGCGGTGGGCACCATCGCGATCACCTTTGTTGCGCTCGGCGGCTTCATCATAACGACGACCCTCTCGATGGTCATTCATCTGATCGTGTAGCGCTGAAGCACCGCATCGTCATTTCCCGGCCAGCGGTCCCGCTGGCTTAGCGTCTTGCGACCTGGCTGCGGGCGTCTTCAGAAATTGATCCGGAGATGCTGATCCGTCATCGGTTGACAAGTCCGTTATTGATCCGATAGTGAGAATCATTCTCATTTTATCGGATCGTGATGAACGCTTCCACTTTTGCATCGCACAAGTGCCCAAATGAGCCCAAGCCACCGGCCGCGCGATCATGTTGCCTGGCGAATCGAGCGGCGGGCTGGCCTGCGAGGCTCCTATGGCGTTTGGTCACGTTCGCATTCGCATTGACGCTGGGCCTTGGCTCGCCCTGTTTCGCCGGCGCTCAACAGCTGTCCGGGACCATCACCGATGCAATCGGTCGGCCGCTGGCGCAAGTGAAGCTTGAATTGCGCAACGCAAACGGCGGTGTGATCACCCGCGCGACCACCGATCAGGCCGGACGGTTCAAAATCGCTCCCGCGAAGCCTGGCGTTTATTCGCTCGTGGCGCGAAAGCCTGGCTTCAAGTCCGCCAGCAAGAGTGTCCTCTTTCCGCGCAGCGCCGAAGACACCGTCGCGCTGACGCTGGACGCCGAGACCGCGCTGACGCTCCCCGTCAATGCCAGCCGGATTCGTGCACAAAATGGCGTTTCAACGACCGGCGCTAACAAATACACGGTAACCGCCCAGGACATCGCCAACCTGCCGCGCGGGGAGAATACGACGATCACCGACGTCCTGACGCAGATGCCCGGCGTTGCGATCGATCAAAATCAGCAGATTCACATCCGCAACACGGAAGGCCCGCAGTTCCAGTACCAGATCAACGGTGTCATGGTGCCCATCGATATCAACACCAACCCGCCGTTTATCTCGATGATAAATCCGCTGTTCATCAAGCAGCTTAGTCTGCTGGATGGCATCGTGCCGGCGCGCTATGGCTTCGCCACGGGCGGCGTGGTGAATATCGAGACGAAGGACGGGTGCGCGCAACCCGGTGGCAGCGCCAGCGTCTACGGCGGACAACGCAATACGCTGCAGCCGAGCTTCCAGTACGGCGGTTGCGATGGCAGCTTCAGCTACTACGTCAGCGGGCTCTATAGTCAAAGCAACACGGCGTTCAGCTCCGCGACGCCGGCCCCGGATGCGATCCACGATCATACCGATCAGGGTCAGGGCTTCGGTTTCTTTGCGTACGACCTGAATCCAACCACCAGGCTGAGCCTTATTACCTCGTTCGCCACAAGTAAAAACCAATTGCCTAACCGGTCCAATCTCATACCGCAATTTGGCCTAGCGGGGGTCGGTGCCTATCCATCGGCCGATATTAATTCCTATCTGAACTTTCGCGATTATCTCGGCATCCTGGCGCTGAATGGATTGGCGGCGCCCGGTCTCACGTATCAACTCGCCTACGCGGCCCACTATATCTCGCAGAACTTCGAACCGGACAACGTTGGCGAGCTCCTCTATCAAGGGGTAGCTTCGACTGCGTTTCACAGCGACCTCGACAACACCCTGCAGGCCGACCTCAGCTATCAGCTTGGCAACCACACGCTCGACGCAGGCTTATATTTGGGCGAGTATGGAGTCGAGGCGGACGACAGATCACTGGTCTTTGAAGACAGCGACAATTGCAATATTGTTCCCGGGTCGCCCGTGCCTTCCTGCACGCCTGTCCGCAGAATCAACAACGCCAACAAGATCAATCTCCTCAGCGGCCTCTATCTGCAAGACACCTGGCAGATTACGGAGAAATTGCGCGCGAATTTCGGTGTGCGATGGGATCGTTTGAGCGGCTTTACTTACAATAATCAGGTGAGCCCGACGATTAACCTGGTCTATTTGCTCCGGCCCGAAACGACGCTCCACGCCGGGTTTGCGCGGTATATGCAGGTGCCGAGCTTTCAGGGCATCTCGCCCGGCGCACCCGCCGCGTTCGCCGGCACCACGGGCCTGGCGGGAACCGGTGCGACCACGCCGCAGACCGAAGACGATTACGAAGGGGATGCCGGTATAGTTCATCAACTGACAAAACACCTGACCCTCTCGGAAGATGCCTTTTACGAGTACACGTACCACTACCTCGATACCGGACAGTTCGGAGTTGTGCCTATTTTCGCACCGTTTAACTATCGGCACGGTTACATCTGGGGAACCGAGACCGCGCTGACGTATAATGTCGAGAATCTCTCGATGCATGCCAGCACCACGATCGGCCGGAATATGCAGGAAGGTGTGGCGAGCGGCCAGTTCAACTTCTCGCCCGATGAACTAAGCTACATAAACAAGCACTATATCGTGCTTGATCATCAGCCGCTTTACGGCGCGTCAGGCGGGATCGCGTATCACTGGAAACCATACTTTTTCAGCCTTGAGGCGCTTTACAGTAGTGGGCTGCGGGGAGGCTTCGCGGATCTGGAATCCCTGCCGCACGTGGTTCAGACCGATGTCAGCGCCGGGAGGAGTTTTGCCGTGCCGCACGTCGGCGAAGTAAAAGATACGATTACGCTGCTGAACATCTTTGATCGCACCAACCTGATTCGACCGGCCGAGGGTATCGGGATCTTCCAGGCCGCGTATGGCCCGCGAATCACCGTCTACGATACACTGACCATTCCGCTCCCGGCGTTGAACTAATAGCTGGTTGCGAAGCGCATTCCGTCAGAAACAAGGCGGCGCTCAGTATGAACAGAAACACCGCTGTCGAGCCGATCCATTCCCAAAATCCCAGCATCCCCAGGCCGACGCCGAGGCCCGCGCCCCGCGCGAACATTTCGTGGAGGAAAGGCTCCCAGACAATCAGCGCGCCGAGGGTCAAACTGATAGCGCCTGCGCCAAAGGAGAGAGCGCCGATTTCCGCCAGTACCGGAGAAGTGTCCCGCAGCCGCCTCCCGACGTAGCCGGCGAAGGGAATCGTCATCAGGCCCGCCACAGCCAAGCCGGCCGACCCTATCCCGTGAAATTGCGGGTTGTTCGACGGATAGAGCAGCTTCGACATCGACATGGTCCGCCAATTGAACAGACCCGGAAAGCTCCAGATGGCGAAGATTAAGCTGCCGAAATATGCGGCCAGAATGAGCGGGAGAAAGATCCGCCGCAGAGTCCGCTGCTTCAGCTTGCCGGAGCAGAATTCGCTTAGATAACTGCCGGTCTCCTTCGCTATCGAGCTAAGGAAGATCTGCATAAGCCGTTATGTCATGCTGAGCGCAGCGAAAGCCTGCGCTGAGTCCCTCGAAGGGAATCCCGGGATTCTTCGCGGAGTCTGCCCTGAGGCCGAAGAGCGGGGACGCAGATCCTTCGCTGCGCTCAGGATGACGGCCGAAGGGCAGACGGAGCCTGCCCTCGAGGAGCGTAGCGACGAAGGGCTCAGAATGACAAATTACTCATGCAGAGCCGCCCTAGGCGTCCCCGCGCCGGCGCAGCATCTTGCCAATCTCGGCCAGATGCATTTCCTCGCCGCGGATTTTCTCCCGGGCAAACTCTTCCAGCGAAACACTCCATCCCTCGCTGACCTTGAGCAGTTTGCGATAAAGCTCGACGCCCTTGCGCTCGTGAACCAGCAGTTCCTGCAGAATATCGTCCACCGACGCGTGGTGCGTTCCCGCCAGTTCCGCGATACCCAGCGAAACCTCGCCGCCCATCGCCGTTATCTCCTCGCCAGCTTCGGTTGCGTGGAGCAGCGACTCGGTCGCCTGCTCCCGCATCCAATGCATGATCGGAATCCGCGCATGGCCGAAGATCATCAGCGCGTACTGCGTATAGCGGACCGCGCCGGCGAGCTCCAGTTCGACCAGTCCGTTCAGGACCGCGATAGCCTCTTCTTGCTTTTTTTCCATAGCGTTTCCCCTGTGAGGAGTCCCGCGTGTCGGTTGACCCTAAGGTCGAGGAGCGCGCTTGACGATTCGGAGCATAGCGACTCGTGCGGACCGCGTCCAACTGGGCGTTCAGAGCCGAAAGCATCACGTCGTCGTTCTCCGCGCCTGGTCAGGTGCGTGGGGTGACCGAGACGTGACGATTACCGCGTTCGTAAAAGCGCTACGGTTTGAGGGCCCAGGCCCCCGCGTAGCCGACATTTATCCGGGGTGAGCGTCCGATCGCTGGCCGGTAGCTGGTTTCCTCAACAGCGGCGTTCTTTGCCGCGTATATTGCGGGCGATTCGTCTCGTATTGACCGTTCACACCGGGCGGCGTCTCGGCCGCCCGGTGTGAACTCAGTGATTTACGGCGACACGAATGGGTCGCAATAGCTACATCATTCTGAAGTCAATGGCTTGTTGGTGAACGTGAAGTGAGCATCCATCCGTGCGCGAACCTCGTTCAAATGGTTGCAGTACTGGAAGAACCCGCCATTGTAGTTGCCGTCCTGACGGCGCTGGAACTCGCCTTCGAAGTTGTAATAGCCGGGCGTACACTCCTGATTGAAGCTGGTCTTGCCGCGATGTTCGATGACTTCCTGCACCCACCATTCCTCGGCCTTCGGAGTCACATCCAGGGACTGATAGCCATGGCGGCGCACGTAGTCGATGCATCCCGCAATGTACTCGCCTTGGGCTTCCGCTATATCGGTAAAGTTGAACTGGAATGACGCCTGCAAGCCGCCCATGACGAACAGATTGGGATAGCCCTGTGACTGGATCCCCAGCAGGGTGCGGACACCTTCTCGATACTTATCATTGATATCGAGGCCGTTTGCGCCCTTGATCTGATTGTAGGTGCCGGTCCTCTGTACTTCAAAACCCGTGGCGTAGATGAGGACGTCGACCTCGTATTGCTTGCCCTCAAACACGGGTCCCTTTTCGGTGATCTCGTTGATGCCCTTGCCGTGGGTGTCGATCAGATGGACGTTGGGCCGGTTGAAGGTGGGCAAATAGTCGTTGTGGAAGCACGGGCGCTTGCACATGAGCATGTACCAGGGCTTGAGCGCCTCGGCCGTGGCCTTGTCTTTGACGATCTGATCGATGCGCTGATGGATCTTCATCATCGCTTCCATGTTCGCGTTTTCCTGACGGCGGATCTTCTCGTCGGGCGACGTGGCGGCCTGCCTGGCCTTCTGCTCCTCGGTCATCCGCGGTTCCATCCGGGCGCGTTCGCGGCGCCGCGCCTGCCATCCGGGCTCCAGTTTGCGCGCCCAGTTCGGATCGGTCGGCCAATCGTCGCGGATGTCGATCGAGGAAGGCGTGCGCTGGAAAACGTAGAGTTCCTTGGCCGCCGCGCCCAGGCCTGGAACGGCCTGCACCGCCGTCGCCCCGGTGCCGATAATGCCGACGACTTTATCTTCCAGTCCCGACAGGTCGGGCTTGGTGTAGGCGTAGTCCCAGCGCGAGGTGTGAAAGGAATGGCCCTTGAAGGTTTCGAGGCCTTTGATTTTGGCCAGCTTGGGCTTCGTGAGGATACCGTTGGCGCAGATCACAAAGCGCGCTCTCATGTGATCGCCGCGGTCCGTGGCGACGTGCCACATCTGCTCGGCCTCGTCCCAGACCGTGGAAGTGACGGTGGTCTGGAAAGTCGCGAGTTCGTACAGATTGTACTTTTTGGCGATTGCCTGACAGTGCGCGAAGATCTCGGGGCCTCCGGCGTAATGGTCTTTGGGCACGTAGTCCAGTTCGTCGAGGAGGGGCAGGTAGTCATAGGAGACGACGTCGCAGGCCACGCCAGGGTAGCGGTTCCAATACCAGGTACCGCCGACGTCCCCGCCCCGTTCCACGATGCGAATGCTCTCGACGCCGACCTCGCGCAGCCGCGCGGAGGTCAGGAGCGCGGAGAAGCCGCCGCCGATGAACAGGCATTCGACGGTATCGTTGATCGGCTCGCGGGGCGTGACCGGCTCGGCGTACGTGTCAACCTCGTACTTCGCCAACGCGCCGGTTAAATCGTAGGTGTACTGCGAGAGGCCTCGCGGCCGGTATTTCAACCTCAGATCGCGTTCCTCGGCGAACTTGCGCTTGACGCTGTCGTAGAACTCTTGCGAGTGCGTGGGCTTCGCGGTGAGTCCGATGGGTTTGTCCAATTTTTCCGCCATGTAATTGCTCTCCGTGCATAATGGTCATTGCGTTGCTTCGAACCAGCAGTGGTCAATGCCGACAAACCGGGTCAGGCCCGAAGCTTGGCACGAAATTGGCCGGATTTTCCAGCGCAGCGGTACGCGCGGCCGCCGACCGACCCCGTCGTGCTGCGCAGGCGAGATATTCCGTCGACGCCTGGTCGCGAGCACGCCGCGTCCTTCACCCGCGTGGTGCGACCGACACGTGACGGTTACCGCGTTCGTAAAACCGCCACGGTTTGAGGGCCCAAGCGCCCGCGTAGGCGACGTTGATCCGGGGTGAGCGTGCGACCTTGGGCTGATAACCGGTCTCCTCGAGAAACAGGGCGTCGTCACGCAGGTCGCTATCACACAGGTCGCTATCACACAGATCCTGGCCGTATTGTGCGCCGGTGATCGCGAGGGCCTGCGCGAGCTTGCCGGGGCCGTTGGTCAGTGCGCGCGAATTCGTGGTCTTGCCGCGCCGAAGCGCCATCAGCTCGATGCCGCGGACAGGCTCGAGCGCGCGAATCAGGACCGCATGCGGCTCGCCTTCCGCCGCCGCCACGACGTTGATCGCCCAACTGACGCCGTACAGCAGATAGACGTAGGCGAAGCCGGGCGGCCCGAACATCGCGGCGGTACGCTTCGTCAGCCCTCGCGCGCTGTGCGCCGCGAGGTCGCGCGGTCCGCGATACGCTTCGGCTTCGACGATCCGCCCGGCCGCTTCGCCCGCGGGCGTCCGATGGACCAGGATCTTCCCGATACATTCGCGCGCGACCGTCAATACCGGGCGGGCGTAAAACTCGCGTGGGAGCCTGCGCGTGACTCGTGGCGCGCAATTGACGCCTTCCTCCGCCGCCATCTAGATTGAGCCAGCCGCCGCCCACCCCGGCGGTTTCTTATGCCGAGTGAGAAAGCCAAAGAGAACAAAACGCTGGTGGCGACTTGCCGCGCCTGTGAGAAGAGCTTTTCGACCGAAGTGATGGTCGCGCTGCCGGGGGTCGAGGAAGGCCGTCCCCGGCAATTTCCCGTCTGCGTTACCTGTGCGCAAACTGGCTGGCGCCCGCCCGGCTTCAGCGGGGTCTACACTTTCCGGCCGCAATAGACTAAGAGCCACGTTTCACCACGCCCGCCGATCTCAATCTCATCATGCGTTAACGCTTTTAAAGTTCAATTCCTTTGGGCGGGATGGTAAGGGCCGCTGGATCAGTAAACCGTTGCCCCTTCAACTTGCGCACCAGCCGCGGCAGGAAAGCGACCGCCGCAAGCAGCGCCAGGGCAAGCAGAGCCTTGCGGATTGCGCCCTGCCCGGACGCGGCCTCGCGCCCCGCGTAACCTAGATAGGTATAGGCCAACGCGCCCGGCGCCATACATACAAAGGAGGCGATCACGTACTCGCGGAGCCGAATGCGTGTCAGCCCGAAGGCGTAGTTCACCAGGTTGAACGGAAACAGCGGCACCAGCCGGACGAATGCCACGAAACGCCAGCCTTCCTCCTCTACTCCCCGCATCAGACGGCCGAGGCGTTCACCGCTGCGCGCGGCAACCCAGTCGGAGGCGATGTATCGCGCAATCACGAAGGCGAGCGTGGCTCCCAGGGTCGCGCCGATCAGGTTCCACAGGGTACCTGACACCGGGCCGAACAGAGCGCCGCCGGCCACGGTGAGTACCGATCCGG
>JBKQPD010000221.1:0-11073 GCA_052145175.1 Binataceae bacterium (SeqCode)
GGAACTCCGTGTGCCCTCACCCGCCACGGCTTCGGCGAAACGCCTCACCGTGGCGACCTCTCCCTGGACAAAGGAGAGGTTTTAGGAAGCGGCGCTGCTCTTAAACACCTCTCCTTGTCCAGGGAGAGGTCGCGCGAGCGTCGCGAGCGCGGGTGAGGGCATCTCACTCGGCAGGGCGAATGTGACTCTGCAAAAATTCACAAACTCTTATGTATGACTGGCGCTGACGAAGATACTTCGGTTCGGGCATTGGCAGCAGAACTTCGAGCCGCCGGAGCCTATGTGGAGCTGCGTGACGGATCGCATCAGGCTGCCTCAATAGGAACAAAACAGCGTCTTCGAGCGTTACAACATCGTGAGCGAGTCGGATCTTAGTGCAGCGATAGAGAAGCTGCAGGCGCATCTAGCGGCCAGCAGTCTGAGGTGGACCCGATCGTGGTCTGAATGATCGGGTCCACCTCACTGAGACGGTGCGAGGATGCGCCGCTTTTGCGGAAGTGGAACCGCGCGACGAGGTGGTGTTGGACGAGAGTACGATTCTGCGCCTCCGCCATCTGATCGGACAGCGGGCTGACCAAGTACGTATTCGATGTGATCGATGTCCGCGCTGCTGCGCGGCAGGATCGCGAGGTGTTCAGCGACTAGGTCACCACAAGAAAGGCAGCCAGCGAAATTCGGCCATGAATAACGATCGGGTAGCCGGCTCAAAAAGAGTTAGAGTCCACGCCTGTCTACGACACGTAAACGACGGGTGTGAATTCGCTAGGCACTGGTGCAGTTTCAAAACTGCACCAGTGCCATTCGCTGCAAGGGCTTGACAAGATCGGACAATTGATCGGACAATTTGGCCGTCGAGCTAATCAATGTCGGGACTGGCGTCACATAAGCAGTTGATGTTGTTGGGTTTTATTCGTGAGCCGTCCGGGACTCGAACCCGGGACCCTGTGATTAAAAGCGCTTAACCACCGGCCCATCTGATTTATGGACATTTGTGCTCTAAACTCAGGGTAGAAAGCTGTAGTCAGTGATATTGGCAGTAACGCTAAACCTGCGACCGAGAGATCTCCCGTCGCGAGGCGAAGTGTATCTTTGGATCGCTTAGAAATTTCGCCCGCCTGTGACTGACGCGCAACGCGGTAACTTTGCGCTCGGCAGCCGTTGATCTCAACGGCTTGCAGCTTGTAGTTTCCGCCGGATCTTCGTCACAAGATTCGGTTGCAGCACTACATCGGCGTGACCCTGCAGCGCTGGCGTCGCTGTTGACAACGCCCGCCTCGCGCACTCACAGTATTCTAGAAGGCGGGGATTTTTAGTCGTCGCTGCAAATCGAATCGGACGGGAGGCTGCAATGCTTAGAAAGGGGCAGGATGACAAGTTTTCTTCAAACTACCACGGTCTGGCAGGCAGTGAGCACCCGCTTCACCCGAAAACGAAGCGCCTGGGGGCTGCTGGCGCCGACGAGACGCTTACCGTGACCTTGGTTGTCCGACGGCGTCCGGGTGGGCCAACCTCAAAGGGCCCCCCCGATTTCCAGAACGCTCCGCAAGCTGCGCACGCAAAGCTCTCCCGTCAGGAGTTTGAAGACACGCGTGGAGCTACGCAGGCGGATCTGGACGACGTCGGCCAATTTTGCCGCTCCCACAACCTGACGCTGTTGGAGGCCAATCGAAGCAGAAGGTCGGTGTTGGCGCGCGGCACGGTGGCACAGATGAACGCTGCGTTTGGCGTGAAGTTGCACCATTATGAATCGCCGATCGGCAAATACCACGGGTATGAAGGACAGATCCAGCTACCGGCGGCGCTCGACGGAGTTGTGGAGGCAGTTATCGGCTTGGACAATCGTCCAATCCCGTCCCGGCATCTTTCCGTAGACCCAAGCAACACCCTTGCCTGACCCCGCTGCAAATCGCCCGGTTGTACAATTTTCCCGGCCGGAACGGGAGAGCGACGGATAATCGGCGTACATGAGGGCGCCCCGCGTAGGCCACACCCGGGCATCGACGACCCTGCGCGGTGGGGCATCACGACCCCATCTATCCCCACGGACCTTCCGCGCCGGGATCAAATTCCGATGTTCCTACCGAAGAGACTCTTTTTAGCATTACACTTGTCAGTGTGAAATAAGCGACTTTTGACCGAATTGTTCATAGCGATTGAACAAATTGTTCACTCGTTTTGAACGCCTTCGAAGTTAGTAGCGATCTTGTTACGGCGGATTCCAAACTAAACAAATCGGACAAGGAAGGCACAATGCCGAAAAAAATACAGAACAACAAGTTTTCTTCAAATTACCACGGTCTGGCAGGCAGTGAGCGTCCTCCCCACCCGAAAACTAAGCGCTTGGGAGTTGCTGGCGTCGGTGAGGTGATTACCGTGACCTTGATTGTCCGACGGCGCCCGGGTGGGCCAGCCATAAAGAGCCCCGCCGATTTCCAGAAGGCCGCGCGAGCTCCCAGTGCAAAAGTCTCCGGCCAGGAATTTGAAGAGGCCCATGGAGCTACACAAGCGGATCTGGATGAGGTTGGGCAATTTTGCCGTGCCCATAACTTGACAGTGTTGGACGCCAACCGAAGCAGAAGGTCGGTGGTAGCACGGGGCACCGTGGCACAGGTGAACGCTGCGTTTGGCGTAAAATTGCACCATTATGAATCACCGATCGGCAAATACCATGGGTATGAAGGACAGATCGAGCTACCGGCGGCGCTCGATGGAGTTGTGGAGGCAGTCGTCGGCTTGGACAATCGTCCAGTTCCTTCTCGGCATCTTTCCGCGGACCCAACGAACACCGTTCCCCTAACCCCACAACAAGTCGCCCAGTTGTACAATTTTCCGGCCGGAACCGGAGCGGGACAGACGATCGGCATATATGAGGGCCCGGGAGCAGGCTACACGCCAGCCGATTTGGCATCGACCCTTAACGGCTGGGGCATCACAACCGCACCGACCCCGACGGATTTCCCGCCTGGATCGAATTCCAACGTTTCCGATGACGAGACCGTTTTGGACATTACGGTGGCCCATGCGATCGCTAATGAAGCAGCTATCGTTGTTTATTTTAACACCGGTACGGCAGCGGGGGACATCATCAGCACGTTGGGGAGTATGATTCATCCCACAGGCTCAGATCCCGTTCCGACTATCCTGTCCATCAGCTATGCCTGGTCGGCGGACGACGACACCAGTTACATCACCTCGTCGGATTACACGCAAATCGATAGCCTTTTTTCGGATGCGGCGCAGAAGGGAATCACCGTCTTGGTTGCGAGCGGAGACACGGGGGCGGAATGTGAAAGTGATACTCAGGCACAGGTATGGTTTCCAGGCTCCGACCCTTGGGTGTTGAGTTGCGGCGGCACGACCATCGGCAACATCATCGGTTCCAACTTTGACGAATATGTATGGAACGATACTTTTGGAATCAACTCGGGCGCGACCGGAGGCGGTATCAGTGCCCGCTTCCCGGTGCCACCGTGGCAAGATAACATCAACCTCCCTAAACGAAACACCACGGGCACTGCCGGTCGCGGCACTCCAGATGTCGCCGGAAATGCAAGTCCAAATAGCGGGTATCCCCTGTTTGCCGGAGGAATAAATCAGGGACCAATTGGTGGAACCAGCGCGGTTGCGCCCCTCTACGCAGGCCTCGTTGCGCTTCTTAATCAAAACCTGGGCGAGAATGTCGGATTCTTGAATCCGACGATTTATGCGCTAGGTTCAAGCGTCTGCCGGGATGTCACCGGCGCAGCCGGGCCGCCGAATAATAACTTCGGCGGAGTCACGGGCTATCCGGCCGGCGTCGGATGGGATGCCTGCACCGGCTGGGGTAGTATTGACGGCTCCGCGCTGCTTGCCAACCTTCAGACGCTCTTCGAGAAATCGATGACGTTCATCATGCAGCGCTCCACCTTCGGCCAGGACGAAGTTGCCTCCAACGACGTCTTCAACCAAGCGTTTTTCATCACCGTCGACGGTCTCACGCCCGGCGATTTCCCTGGCGGCGGCATCACCCAACTCATTACAACGCCGACCCCAAGCCCCGCGCAGCTCGCGTTGCTTGCTACCTGGGCGCCCTCTATCCCCAACCCCGTCGGCCCGGCCGGTCCCACCAACATCACTATTACTCCCACGGCCGTGTCGTCTGATGATCCGTCCCTGTCCCCCGAAGTCCAGCTTTTCACCTTCACCTACGCGGTCACTTTTCCTGACCTGACCGCGTTCACGAACCCCCCGACCTCCGATTTTCCTGAGGTTTTGACCCTCACCGCGTCCCTCCCTGTCAGCACTGGAGTACCGCCTGCGTCCACGGAGATCGAACTCATCACGGCGGCCGACCCCTTCTTTTCGAGCGAGTCCAATGGCGGACTCTACTGGCTCAGCGAGGATATCCGGGTTTTCTACGCAGAAGAGGGCTCAACCCTGTTTGGCGCGCCGGCGCTGGGTAGCACGCCCGCGGCGGCACAGAGCTTCATTCAATGGATCATCGCCAACATCTCAGGCCCATTAGGCACCGGTCCTAACGGCGATACCTTCGAGTCCCTCCCCGCCAGCGAGTCGTCGTCCCTCAGCCTCCTCCCCGTCGCGACTAATCCGCCGCACAATGCCATCTTCAACTTCGCCATCGCCCGTGTCCGTTTGAACGGGGAATCGGAAGAAGCCAAGCAGGTGCGCGCTTTCTTCCGTCTGTTCCAAAGCCAATCGGTGGCCGTCCCCTACCAGACCCCGATCAACCCAACCGGCGTCTCGGCTCCAACCGGTCCCTACCGCCAGTGGTCGGACGGTATCGAGTACGGCCAGAAGACGCCACTGCTCGGCATCAGTTCCGACGGTTCTGAATACATCACCGTCCCCTGCTTCGCCTCCGCGCGCGTGGCCAACACCACCACGTTGAACAATATGACCACGCAGACGGACCCCCCGAACGTCCAGCCCATGACTCCCGTCCCGGGAGAGACGGTCTACGCCTACTTCGGCTGCTGGCTCGACAACAATCAATCGGCCCTGGTGTTCCCGTTAGCGCCCGGCACAAATCCCGATGGCCCTTTTACTGGGACCCTGAACACCGTCAGTCAGGTCCTCGACCGCGGCGGGCACCAGTGCATTGTCGTCCAGATCGTCGACGATGAGGCCCCCATCCTCGACAACGCCACACCAGGAGCGGACAAGATCGCCCAGCGCAACCTGACCTTTACGGTTGTCGCCAATCCAGGTCTCGCTGACTCACGCTTGGCCACACATACCTTCGAGATCAGGCCCTCCCCCTTCACCTTCAACGCCGATGAACGGCCCGACGAGTTAATGATCGACTGGGGCAACGTGCCTGCGGGCAGCGTGGCTTCCATCTATTTGCCCGCTGTCCAAGCTGCGGACGTGCTCGCCCTTGCCGCCAGAATGTATACCATCCATAACCTTACCGCCTCTGACGCGCATACCCTCCAATGCGAGACCGGCGGCACCACCTACATTCCCATCCCGAAGGGATCGGGACCAAACTACGCGGGACTCTTCTCTGTCCAGCTTCCGCTGGGGATCAAGCATGGCCAGGAGTTCAGAATTGTCGTCCGCCAGATCACCAGTTCCTTTGAAAGCCTCCAGGCCACCAATCCAGTCAAAGCTCAGGGTCGAATCTCGCCGCGGGAGCGTTTCGTGTACGGCGCGTTCCAGATCGCGATCCCAGTGAGTACAAAATCCGAGATGCTTATTCCAGAAGAGCGTGACCTCTCCGTCCTGCGCTGGATTCAGGAAACGATTCCGGTATCGAGCCGCTGGTACCTTGTGTTCCAGCGCTACATCGACCAATTATCCGGGCGGGTTACTGCGCTGGGCGGCAACGGAAGCACGGTGCCTCCGACACAGACCGGAATCTGGCCGGGGCTCCTGGGACCGGGGAAAGGAAAACCAACAGGTACCGGAACAGCTCCGCACGATCGCTCCTTCACTGGAAAGGTGGATGGCCTCGTCTACGATCACTTCGGCGACTTCGAAGCCTTTGTCCTGGAGACCTTCGGAGGCGAGCGGCATAGGTTCGATAGCCACGAGCCGTCGGTGCGTGCACTAGTGCAGCGTGCCTGGGCTCATCGCATCCTGACCACCGTCATCGTGCGCCATGATCACCCGGAGCGTCCCATCGAAATTATTCTCCACGGGGCGCCACCGCCATCTGAGGAATGAAGTGGGTGCTCCCACATCTCGCTTTTGAGATGTGGGAGCGGCCTTCGCGACCCAACCCTTGGTATCTCCAAAAAGAGAAGTCAGCTTAAAGCGATGTGGCTCGATTGATGGTCGCGTAACTGCTTGGCTACATGCAATTGAGGTTTTGTTCCCACTGTTGGATCTCTTGCCAAACCCCAAGATCGGATGTTCAGAAGACCATCGTCGGATTGGTCACTAAGAACAGGGATGAACGCTATGAAGCGTAACCTCGGAATCGCCGTAATATCGGGCCTCGTGCTGTTGTCCACAGTGTTGGCGATCCCAACGGACCGGCTCACGACTCCTGTCGTAACACTTCTCACCAGTCTCGTTTGGCCGTACGTCTTGCTGATCGGCCTTATGCTCTTCCAACCCCAGATAAAGGACCTGCTTTCCGAACTCGGGTTGCAGCTCAACAAGGGCCTCCGAGTTAAAGTTCCAGGCGGTATCGAAATCGAGACCAATCTCGACACCTATGCTCGACGCATCCCAGCTCCGGGCGACGGGACGCAGGTGAAGCTGGAAAATATTGCTCTGCTTCACACAAGTTTCTTTTCGCCGGAAGCAACGAAGCGGTTTAACGACGGGCGCGACTACTACCAATTTGAAGTTGTCGTTATTGCGCCCGAACTCGTGATGGACCGCATCACATCCGTAACATACAACCTTGAGAATGCTTGGCCTGAGAATCTTCGAACACGAAAGATCACGGACCGTACCTCGAGATTCAAGATGAAAGAACTCGCAAACGGCACTTCGATAGTTTGCGCCACAGTGAGACTGGAGGATCAGCCTGAACCTCTGCAACTCAATCGTTTTATCGACCTCCGGCGTGACGGTCAACGACTCTGAGCCGCCGAGATCAGGAGAGCAAGCAGCAATATTTATTTTAGTTCAATCCTTCGACGGCCGGGCCTTTTTGAGAAGCGAGAACTGATTGCAAAGGAGGATGGTAAATGGCGCAGATCGCAGTCGACTTCACATTCCATAGTGGCATAAAGCGCCATCTATTCAGCAATGTTCGGCTGTCCGGAAGCTGGAATGCCACGGGGCAATCTGCCAATCAATGGACCGAAGTGCCGATGGCGGCATCGCAAGATGAGACTGGCTGCGACGCTTTCACTGCGAGCGCGTGGTTCGACGCAAGCCAAATCGGAACCACTTTCCAATGGGGCGTGAGGGCCGATATCGTGGGAGCGCCTGACACTTGGGTGTTGGTGACCGAGGTACCGGATGAAGGCTCGATTCAGCGGTATCGAAGTTTCGCTCTCGCAAAGGACGACACCCAGCAAGATTACTGGTTCGCTACGGGGCGCCGGTTCGGCGCGCAGAAATATTTCGCGCCCGGATCAGCGGCAAACCCGGGTATTCGGTTCGCAGTATGGGCGCCGCACGCCAAGAACATCGAAGTAGTTTTCGCCCCATTCGACTTCATGAGCGACACATCCGCAGGCTATATAGCTGACGACGGAACGGGTGTTGATTCGGCGGTGGAGGTAGTTGCACTGCTGTCGAACGGTGGTGGCGTCTGGGAGAGCAGCATCGCGAGGACGCCCGCACTCGCCAACTTCAACGACTATCTGAATCGTCTGTACATGTACCGAATAATTAATGAACAGGGTAACCCGACATACAAGGTCGATATTTTCTCCCGCAACCAGGTGGGTCGCGGCGGAATCAATCCGGGCGGCGCGCACTATCAAGGTTCTTATCACGACCTGGACGGGATCGTGAGCTGTTCGGTGGTTTCTGATCCAGATCAATTGACCCGGGACTTTGATGATACTGCGATCGCGAAGCATGCGCTAATTCCAGAGGAAGAGTTCTGGGCGAGCGAATACACGGCCGGACCAAAGCCTCCGCAAAACCTCGCAGATCTGATCATCTACGAGCTGCACGTGGGTTCCCTGGGATTTCCTTCGACTTCGGCCGGAACGTTCGCCGATGCGATGGCGTTCGTAGACAAGCTGATCGACCTTGGTGTGAACGCAGTAGAGCTGCTGCCCGTGCTGGAATTCGATGGCGATCTGCAATGGGGCTATGGGACTTCTCTTTTCTCCTGCCTGCAGACGAGCGCGGGCGGCGCGAATCAACTCAAGCATTTTGTGCGTGCGTGCCACCAGCGGGGCATCGCAGTCATTCTGGACGTGGTTTACAATCACTTCGCAACGGCGGACAACGAACGGTCGGAATGGGGCTACGATTCGGACCCGAATACCGCACCGCAAGACAACGTTTGGTATTGGTATGAGGGGCTGCCGACGGACTATCCGGGGAGTATCAGCGGCGGATACCTGAACAACGGTTCGTCCGGATACACTCCTCGCTTCAGCGAGGAGAATGTACGGCAGATGTTTACCAGCAGCGGGGCGGCTCTGCTCGACGACTTTCACATTGACGGACTGCGCGTGGATCTGACCGATGCCATTCACCAGAACAACACATTGAATGCGAATGGAGCAGCCATCAGCAGTGCGAATAATTATGGGATCAAGTTTCTGCGAGAGCTGACCCGAACGGTCAAGCTGGTGAATCCGACGGCGTTCCTGATCGCCGAAGACCATACGGGTTGGAGCGCGATGACCCAGCCGCTGGATCAAGGAGGCGTGGGATTTGACGCCGTGTGGTATGCGGATTTCTATCACCATCTCATCGGCGACGGTAACTACGGCGACAACTATGCGAAGCTTCTAAAGAATGCAGGCTACGGTGTGCCGGGACCAATCAACATGGACTATTTCGCTGACGCACTGCTGGCGACGCGAGACAACAAAATCGCGTACCACGAAAACCACGACGAGGCCGGCAATGATCCAAACACCGAGCGCACAATGGCGACGGCGGTGAATCAAGCGCCGCTGATTGGCCCCACGCGAAAGTATGCCGAGGCGCGCAGTCGTATCGCTTTTGGTCTCGCGGCGCTGTCGGCTGGAACGCCAATGTTCTTGATGGGCGAAGAGATTGGCGCCTCGAAATATTTCCGATACAACGATTTTTTCTTGAATAAGGAAGATCTGGTCGGTCAGCGGGCGGACGTCGGGCGGTTTCTATTCCGCTTCTATCAGGACCTGATCCGCCTGGTACAGGCCAAACCAGCGGCCAGATCGGATGCACTCGATGTAATCTACCGACACAACGACAACCGAGTGATCGCGTTCACGCGTAGCTCGCCGGGCCAGAAGTTGCTGATGTTGGCGAGCCTCAACGACTCCCCTTTTGATCACGGGTATTCTATCAGCACCGACTCCTGGCGGCTGCCGTCGGGCGGATGGCGGGAGATCTTCAACAGCGACGCCACAATCTACGGAGGAGATAACGTGGGCAATGGCGGTGCCACCTTGCAGGTGAATAAGGGCCAGATCAACGCGGTGATCCCGGAAGATGGATTCGTGCTGTTCGAGAAAGTAAGCTAAGTCGTTCAATTCGCTCACGACCAGCGGCTTGCGCCTCCTGATACTGTCGCCAGGTTGCGCAAGCTCAACGGCGCGATCTAACGAGCTCAGACCACTCAGCGCTCACGCCAGGACTTCCATGAAATCCGCCCCTTCGATGATTGGATTGTTACCGCGCTCAATTTGTGAGGTCCCGGTCTGAAAAGGGGTTAACAACACCATTCGGTCACGCCAGGGCTGGCCTACAAACTCCGCAGGGTGTTCCTCGCTCAATGCTGCGTGTTCAGCCGCGAAGCTTAGCCTTCGCAGCCTCCTTCGTGGACGTACGCAAGGGTCAGGGGCAACTCGCGCACTGTTCGTTGCCCCGACCCTTGCGTACGTCTGCGTTCATTTGTGCTCCCGACCCAAAAGGCTCACTTGCACTGAACGAGTGCAGCCACTTGACAAAATCGGACAATTGATCGGACAATTGGTTCGTCGAGCGATTTTATGTTCGAGCTAGCGTCACAAAAAGCGTTAATTTGGTGGGGTTATTTTGGTGAGCCGTCCGGGACTCGAACCCGGGACCCTGTGATTAAAAGTCACATGCTCTACCGGCCTGAGCTAACGGCTCACCGCGGAGCATGAAGTGTACGTGATCAGCGCGACGAAGCAAGGCCAATAAGCGCTGCGGGTTGGAAGTGATGCGGGCAGGCGCTCCAACCCCTCACGCCAGCCGGCTGCCGGCCACGATACACCGGCGCACGTCGTCCTCGAAGGCGGCGGCCGCGCGCGAATTGCACGCGCACGGCACGGCGCGCAGTGAGAAAAGTTCTAGGCCTCGGCGCTTGCCACCGCGTGGATTCCCAGATTGTTCCGCTCGCGACGGGCGAGGCCATAACGCGCGATCATGCGATAAACCGTATAGCGTGAAACCCCCAACAGCACGGCCGCGCGGTGGCAATTGCCGCCGGCCTCGCGCAATGCTCGCACCAGGGCATTTTTCGAGGCGCGGTTGATAGCTTCGTCCAGCGAGAGGTGGCCGGGTTCGGCCGCGCTCATGCAGTCGTCGATCGGCGGCGGTGTGACAGCCCCGACCGGCGGCGAATCGACCACCGCTTCTTCCTTCCAGAGAAATTCGGGAAGCTCCTCGAGCGCGATCGTCTCGTTATCGGTGAGCATCACGGCGGACTGGATAGCGTGGGAAAATTCGCGGACATTGCCGGGCCAGTCGTGACGCCGGAGCGCGTCGAGGGCGCGGCGCGAGATGTACCGGATATGTTTGCCGAAGAGCTGGTTATAGGTTGCGACAAAATGGGCGACGAGCGCTTCAATCGCGTTGCCGCGTTCGCGCAGCGGCGGGATGGTGATCGCCGCGGCGCTCAGCCGGTAGTAGAGATCGTCGCGGAAGGTGCCCGCCTTGACCATCGCGCGCAAATCCCGGTTGGTCGCCGCGATCAGCCGGATATCAACCTTGTAGCTCTGCGCCGAACCCACCGGCTGGACTTCATGG
>JBKQPD010000222.1:0-33502 GCA_052145175.1 Binataceae bacterium (SeqCode)
CCGGATCGGTACTCACCGTGGCCGGCGGCGCTCTGTTCGGCCCGGTGTCAGGTACCCTGTGGAACCTGATCGGCGCGACCCTGGGAGCCACGCTCGCCTTCGTGATTGCGCGATACATCGCCTCCGATTGGGTTGCCGCGCGCAGCGGTGAACGCCTCGGTCGTCTGATGCGGGGAGTAGAGGAGGAAGGCTGGCGTTTCGTGGCGTTCGTCCGGCTGGTGCCGCTGTTTCCGTTCAACCTGGTGAACTACGCCTTCGGGCTGACACGCATTCGGCTCCGCGAGTACGTGCTTGCCTCTTTTGTATGCATGGCGCCGGGTGCGTTGGCCTATACCTATCTGGGTTACGCGGGGCGCGAGGCCGCGTCCGGGCAGGGGGCAATCCGCAAGGCTTTGCTCGCCCTGGCATTGCTTGCGGCGGTCGCTTTTCTGCCGCGGCTGGTGCGCAAGTTGAAGGGGCAACGGTTTACCGATCCAGCGACCCTTAAGCGGCGGCTGGAGAGCGGCGAGGAAGTAACCCTGATGGACGTGCGCACTCCTGAGGAATTCCAAGGGCCGCTCGGCCACATCGCAGGCGCGAGTAACATTCCGTTTGCGGAGATCCCCGCAAAAATCCCCGAGCTGGCCGCGATCAAGCAAAAGCCGATCGTAACCATTTGACGAACCGCGAAGCGCTCGTCGAGCGCTGCGGAAATGCTCTCGCAAGCAGGGTTTGAACAAGTAGCGGTTCTGCGCGACGGGATGGAGAGTTGGAACAAGGTAGGCTATCCAGTGGAGAGGAATTGAACCTTGGAGGTCGCTCGTGACCCTCAGCATACCCTCTCCGGTCCCCGCTTTAACCAAGAAAGAGGTCGCCGCGCGGGCCGGCTATGAAGCGAAAGGCGGTGGTTTCAACAACGCCATCGGCCGTCTGAGGACGCTTGAGTTGGTTCAGGGGAGGGGGGAACTCAGAGCAAGCTGCACCCTATTGTGAAGGAGTCGTCTCCGCTAGCCACACAGGTTCTGCGTCAGTTGGGCGCTGAGCGACCTCCTCTTCGGTCAGACGGGCGTAGATTTCGATCAGGTTGCCATCAGGATCCTTGAGCCAGAGCTCGTGCAGCGGAGTCCCCATCCACGTGGTGCGCGGCGGCTTTTCGACGTGCCATCCGGTGTCGAGGGTGCGGTGATAGGCCGCAATTACGGCATCTTTGTCCGGCAGCGCGATGCCGAAATGGTACAGCGTGTCGTGATGGAGTTCCTTGCCGTCCGCCACCAGCAATACAAAGTTAAGTCTGAGTGCGGGACAGATAAAGGTGACGTAGCGATGGGTCCATTCGCGCGGCTGAGTTCCCAGCAACCAGGCATAGAATCGCGCGCTGCGCGCCAGATCGCACACTCGCATACTGGAATGAAACTCCATTGCGACCGGACCGGGTGGAATATCCCGCAACGCCGCCAGCACTTCAAGCCGTCCTTTGATTTGGTCTCGGGCGAGCCTGAACTCTGCCAGTCGCTGGCCGTCGCTGGGCGAGGGATCAGCGGCGGCGGGATCCGCAATCGACCAATGCAGCCGGTGCACATTGCCCAGGAAGACGGGGCATACCTCCTCGGCGCAAAGCGTGATCACCGTATCGACGGTCTGCGGATCTATGCTCTCGACCGATTTTGCGGTCTGAGCGGAAATGTCGATACCTATTTCCGCCATTGCCTCGACGGCGAGTGGATTAACTCCGATCGGTCGCGATCCGGCGCTTTGTACGCGCACGGCGTCTCCGAAGACCCTGAGCGCCAGCCCTTCGGCCATCTGGCTGCGGGAGGAGTTCCCGACGCACAGGAAGAGCAACCCTCTCACTTCGCGACTCCTTGCGGGCGCTCGATTGGAAGGTCCTCCCGGTTACCCCATTCGGACCACGAACGCTCGTAGTTCCGTACCTGATCGTACCCGGCCAACTGTAGGGCAAATGCGGTGTGGGCCGCGCGGATCCCGGCCTGGCAGTACGTGATAACTTCTTTATCCGGCGAGAGCCCGAGCCGCACAAACATCTCTCGCAGCACTGACGCGGGCTTGAAGCGCTTGCTCGCCTGATCGATTGTCTCGCGCCACTCGAGGTGAACCGCGCCGGGAACGTGCCCGCCACGCTTCGTCCCCATCGGATCGACGCCGGTCCACTCCTTGTCTGATCTATCGTCGAGAATACCGCAAGCGGGATTTCCGATCGCCGCTCTGACCGTTTCCCATTCGGCAATACAGTGGTCGTCGATCATTGGCGTGAAGCGAGCAGGACGCGCGCTGACCGGCGCGTCCGTGACGGGACGCCCTTCTGCTAACCAGAGATCCCATCCTCCATCCACCAGCTTAACTCTCCGATGTCCATAATAATTAAGCGCCCACCAAAGACGCGCCGCGAAAAGATTATTTCCGTCGTCGTACGCGATAACGAGATCCTGATCGCCGATTCCCATCTCTGACATAAGGGCGCTGAACCTCTCGGCGGTCGGCACGCGACCGTTTTCCTTGAGAAACGGGGTTACGCCCGCCGGATAACGGACCGCACCGGGTATGTGGCCTATCTCGTAGCCGTCGCCCTTACGCGTATCAACAACTCGGGTGTCGCCATCTTCAAGATGCGCCGCCAACCACTCAGTCGTCACCAGTAGCTCAGATTCGTGATTATTCTCCATGGGGTTGCTCACTTCGCGCGGGGTTGTAACGACAATTGCCAACCACGCGGCATGCCTCAGCAGAGGTGCCTATACCGGGGCGACTTTTCTAATGTGGCGATGAGTTAGTTCTCTGCGCTGGGTTTGCGAGCGCGCACAAAAGCGCTCATGAACTTGCCGTCCACCTGAGGGGCGATCGCGGCGGCGTCAAGCTTCAATTGCTCAAGAAACTCCGCCGCGTCAGCGGCTTTGTAGATGCGGGTCGGTTCGACCGCGATTTCCTCAAATCCCGCCGCGGCGAGCTTCGTCCGATACTCGGTCTCCTCAAGAGCGCCGGCGATACAGCCGATCCACGATTCGACGTTGCGGCGAATCGCGGGGGGTACGGCGCCACGCACGACGATGTCCGAAACGGCGAAGCGGCCGCCCGGCCGCAGCACGCGGAAGGACTCCCTGATCACGCTATCCTTGTCGCCCGACAGATTGATCACGCAATTCGAAATAATCACGTCGACCGTATTGTCGGGCAGCGGGATATGCTCAATATCGCCCTTGAGGAATTCGACGTTCTCGACGCCGGCCTTGGTCTGATTGGCGCGAGCCAGGGCGAGCATCTCGTCCGTCATGTCGAGGCCGTAGGCCTTGCCGGTCGGACCGACCCGGCGAGCGGAAAGGAGAACGTCGATCCCGCCACCAGAGCCAAGGTCGAGTACCGTTTCGCCGGGCTTCAGCTCCGCGAGCGCCGTCGGATTGCCGCAGCCAAGCGAGGCCGCGATGGCGTCGGCCGGCAGTCCCGCCGTTTCGTCGGCGCGGTAGAGGTTCGACGTGATCGGATCGCCGCAGGAGCTGGAGGTTCCGCTGCCGCAGCAGGCGGCTTCGCCGCTCACGCGAACGCGATCCGCCTGCCGGGCGTATTGTTCCCTGACCCGTTCTTTGATCGATTCCCGATCTTCCATTGACTAATCTCCTGTAAGCTTGGCGAGCCGGCGCCTGCACTACGCGAGTACGGGATGAACGTTCGAACTCCCGCTGCAACCCGCAGCTAAACTGCTGTCGACCTTGTTTATGGCCGGGTTATCTCCAGAAGCGCGCGCGCTATTCCCTGACGTGTAGCAGTGACAGCCGCTATCGGCCTTTGGCCAGAAATCCATAATCTCGCCGCGGCGCGAAAATTCGAGCGCACAGCAATCGCGCAACATCCTTTCGAGCATGCGACGGCCGCGTTGAACCCGCGATTTGACGGCAGAAACGGATATTCCTTTGCTTTCCGCGATCTGTTTCAAGGGCAGGCCCTCAAGATCGGAGAGTATGAGCGCTTCGCGATAGATTTCCGGCAGGGCCTCGATCATAGGTCGCAGGAAGCTGGCCAGCCTGGCCTCGGCCGTGGACTCCGTGTGGTCAGCGGCGATCTCTTGAGGTAATTCCTCGTGTGGTCGGTTCGAACGAAAACGGTCGATGATCGCGTTGCGCGTCACCTGATACAGCCAGGCGGCTAATTTGGCCGGTTCTCTCAGAGCATGCTTGTGGCCAACAATCTTGACGAACACGTCGTGAAGTATGTCCTCGGCCAACTCATGGTCGCCGACACTCTGCTGGATGAACGCGAGGAGCTTCGACCTGTACTGACGGTATATTTCTTCGGCGTTCTGCATCGCTGTTACCCGTCACGAAGGGACCCATCATCCATTGGCGATTGGATCGCAGGGCCGCGAGGGCCACACCCAGGCGCACCGTCTGGGCAGCGCGCCGACAGCTCGTCAATCGTCGCGCGGGCTTCAGCCGCCGCTTCGGCTTCAGTGGCCGTGGCGCCGACGATCCCTGTCTGGTCGCACAAGTCGACAAATCGCCAAAGCCAAGGGCCTTGAGCAGTCCTTCGGAGTTCGAAGCGCAACTCTTCGCAATATTTGCGATTCGGTATTGTCATGTCGTCAGCGTCCCGCCTGGGTCGGATTGCTATTTCTGATTGGCCACGGACTCCGAGCTCTGCGACCGCCTCGGCACGCAGCACGCCCCTTCAGACTTTTCATCCGTGGGGCTTTTGTTCTGATACAGCGGGATGCAGCACGCTTCCTGTCCGGCGGTGTGGGTGATCGCTGAATCCTCGCCAAAGATCGGCACTTCTCCCAGAGTATGAAAGTGCTCCCACGCCAGACCTTGAGGATCAAGGACCCAATATTTATCGCTCTTGGCGTAGCAACATTCAGCTCCGCTATCTTTGAGAACCGCTGCTCCCGAAGCGCGATTAGCTCGTTCCCCCAGCTGCGCCAACTCCGCTTCATCCTCGGCCTGAAAGCCGAGGTGGTTAACCCCGGCTTTATGGCCGCGCGACGATATCGCGAAATTTACTCGCGGATCCTCAAGCAGCCACTTGGCGTAATCCGGTCGCTCGACCGTCGGCTTCGCGCCAAACAAGTCTGAATAAAATGTGATGCTATCGGCAAGATTCTCAACTGCAACATGTACGTGGAAGCGCTTCATATGTTTTGCTCCTGTCAAAGTTCTCGAAGCATCGTTCAATGATATAGACGTGGAAGGAGGGAAAAGGACGCAGGTTGGAAGCGCTCCGCGCCCGGCGTGGGACTGTCCTATTGCCCCGCTTGCTCGAAACCTCGCCTTCCATTTTCCCCTAGCGTTTCACGCCCGCGCTTCGGATGGTGCGCGAGGCGACAGGTTGATTCTCTTCGCAGCAGGCGCCCAGATTGCTACCGTTTTGCTCTAGCGGTTCTGCCGCAGCCTGAACGAACTTTGTGTGCATGTCCGCGCAGCAATCCTCGGTGAGAAAGCGCATCAGATTCGCGGCCTCGCGCCAGTTCACGGCGTAAAAGATGAAGCGACCGGAGCGCCGTGCAGTAAGCAGGCCGGAACGAGTCAGCGCATCCAGATGGTGGGAAAGAGTGGAGCCCGGCGTCTTGAAGCGTCGCTTGATATCGTCGACGCAATTGCCCTTCGGTCCAGCGCGCACCAGCAGCCGGAAGATCTGCAGCCGGTCCTCCTGGCCGAGTGCGCTGAGTTGTTCGACTCGCTTCTTCATTACGTTATTTCTGGTATCATCGAATTGATGTAAATGCAAGACTACCGATCTTCGCTTGCCGGCGGACCGCTCGCTAACGCGGTTGCCCCACCGGCTGGCGATGTAGTGAGGTGAGAAACTCCTGCGGCTTGCTTGAGTTTGCCCGCTCAACGTATCGCGACAGCAACCGCGCTGCGCGGGGCGATCAATCCGAGAAGAGCGGACCCGTCGTATCAGGATTGAGGTTCACGGCAGGAGGGGCGGCAGGCTTGGCCAGCCCAAGACTTGCTTGGCACGAAGCGATGGCCGTTCCAGCTTCGTTAGCGAGTATCTGGCCAAGTTGAAGGTTGGATTGCTCCACGACCTTTTGCGGGAGCGGAGCATAATGCAGCGGAGCGGCGTAGGACTGCCCATCATGGAGGATCCAAGTCACGAACTTGCTAAAGGCGGCGGTTTTGGCCGGATCTTTCTGCTGCTTCAAAAAGAGCAGATAGCTGTAGGAACTGATGGGATAGGCGGAGATTCCCGGTGCATCGGTTATTGACTGTTGCAAATCGTGAGGCATCTTATCCGCGAGGCTCTCGGCCGCAGCGGTGATCGTCTGCTGGTCGGCATCGACCCAGCTTCCCGCACGGTTCTGTAACAGCGCATAAGGAAGGCGTCTTGCCACAGCGTAGCTCAACTCCATATAGCCTATCGCGCCGGCCTGGCTCTTGACGGAATCAGCCACGCCTTCATTGCCATTGGCCGAAAGGCCTACCGGCCACTTAGCGAGCATTCCGGCGCCGACTTCCTTCGCCCATTGGGCGCTAACTTTCGATAGATAATCGGTGAACGTGAACGTAGTGCCACTGCCGTCGCGGCGGTAATTGACAATTATCGCTTCACTGGGCATCGGCGTTCCAGGATTCAACGCAAGAATGGCCGGGTCGTTCCAACTTTTGATCTTGCCGAGATAGATGTCGCCCAGAACTTGCCCGGTCAGTCTGAGCCGGTTCGTAGCCGGCAG
Source organism: Binataceae bacterium (SeqCode) (assembly GCA_052145175.1). Lineage (GTDB taxonomy): Bacteria > Desulfobacterota > Binatia > Binatales > Binataceae > JAJPHI01. The sequence continues at coordinate 6,659 of JBKQPD010000222.1, forward strand.
TTGAGGAAGGTTGTAGGCCATAACTACGGCGCCAACGACGGCGGGAAAATAGAGCGTTCCACAAGATGGCTCGTTCATTTGCTCAAGGTGCAAAGGGGCATCGCTAGCGGCGAAATCGGCTGAGTGACTCAGTAGCTGATCAACCCCTTGCAAAGATCCAATCGATTGATAATTGAAGCGCACGCCAGGCTCCACCTGACGGTAGGCCTCCGACCATTTCGTGAAGACCGGATAGATGAAGGTCGACCCCGCGCCATTGATTGATACAGAGGCTAAGGCGGAATACGCAAAGCCTACAATAGCGGCGACGACAACCGTTCGAACCATTCCTGCGTACGACATTGTCCTACCTTCGGCGCTCAGACGTCTTAGCGGATGCTCAGGGGTTAGCTGCCGCTTGCTGGCAACTTATGGTCGGGGAAACGGAGACGCAGCTTTGCGACCGTCGATGCTTTGGGATGATGAGTTGCGTCACCTGCCCAGCGCTCAAGGTCGAATTCCCATGGTTCGTGAGCGCCAATGCCCCTCTGGTTCATTTCCTCGACATAAGCGCAGCAATGTTCCCAATCCTTCCGATCCGAATTTGGGTTCCTAACTTCCATGAGCTTCCCTCACCGCATTGATCGCAACTTCGTTTCGAACTCCGAACCGAAACCGCGAGACGGTCACCGATGCCGGATCTTCCACGCGAGGGTTCTTTTTAATCAGGGGCGGCATTTCTGACGGCTGAAGCCGCTATCGCTCCGTGATATTTCTGAGCGACGACCCGCGTGGCAACGACTTTTGCCCTCTCTTGAGCGGACGCGCTTGCGCTCGACGATTTGATCTTCTCAATAGCTTTCTCTTCCCGCGCGATTATTTCGGTAGGGAGCCGAGCATAAGACAAGGCTTCCAGGTAATTCTGGCCTTTGCTCAAGCCCCACTGCAGGAATCCTATGAGGGCGGTGCGCTTCGCTGAATCGGTTACCACGGAAGGGATCAGCATCCAGGTGAAGCTCGAAATCGGATAGGCTTCGGGCCCGGGCGCGTCGGTAATCGAGACGCGGAAGTCGTCGGGCATTCGATCCGCGACACCTGCCGCGGCCGCGGTGACGCTCGCGAGATTAGCCTCGATGAATTGGCCACTTTGATTAGCAACGCTGCCGTAGAACAGTCGATTCCTAACCGCGTAGGTGAGCTCGGAATACCCAATTGAATAGAGCGTGTGCGAGACCACCTGCACCACGCCTTCGTTGCCCTTGCCGGCGAGTCCGACCGGCCAGTTCACCGAGATTCCTGTTCCTACACGCTGGCGCCAGTCCTCGCTGACCTTGGTCAAATAATCGGTCCATACGTAGGTGGTTCCGCTTCCGTCTTGCCGATGGACGACCACAATATCGTTATCGGGCAGCGATACGTTCGGATTGGGTTTAGCGATCTGGGGGTCGTTCCATTTGGTAATTGTTCCAAGATATATGTCAGCCAGGGCCTCTGGGGTGAAGTTCAGCGCCTGAATGACTCCCGGTACGTTATAAATTGGAACGTCGGCTCCAAGGGCCGTTGGAAAATGGAGCACCTCGCAGTTCCGGTGAGTACTGAAGTCCAACATCTGGACTTTGTTCAGTGGACCGTCGGTACCGGCAAAATCGACGGTTCCCATCATAACGTCGTGGATGCCCGCGCCCGAGCCGTTCGACTCATAAGTGAAATGCACCGCCGGATTGTCCTTCTCATATTCCTCGATCCATTTGCTGTACATCGGGTAGGCGAAGGTTGAGCCATCGCCATTGATCACCAGCCGATCCGTTTGTGCCGCAGCGATATTGATCGACGAGAACGATACGGCGAGCAGGATAATCACGGGCGCTATATGTGACGTAGCTTTGCTTTTCACGAGCTTCTCCCCTGACGGCTTGATCTGTGCGAGAGTTATTGCAGGACCTGACGCGCGTCCCAGGTCCCCCGTTTGCGGAAGCATGACCTCAGCTCAAGCGTCGGCCTCCGCCAACTTGACCGTGAGCGGAATTGCTCGCGCACGCGGCAACTTGAAGGACAAGACACTGGCCGCGAGCACCAGAACGCCGGACGCAAGCAGACAACCGATAAATCCGTAGAGTTCGAAAATCACACCGGACAGCAGCGTGCCCAGAAGCCTGCCGCCGGCGTTGGCCATATAATAGAAGCCCACGTTGGTTGCGACTTCGTCGTCTTCTGAGTAGGCGAGAATTAGATATGAGTGAACGGCGGAATTGATCGCGAAGACGATCATGAAGATCGCCAGTCCGATCATCAAAGCAGGGGCCGGGCTAGCGCGAAATTCAAGCGCGGCAGCCAAAGCGACCGGGATCACGGTCAGGACGAAGGCCCAAAGACGCGCAGTATCCCCGGTGACGCCCTGACGCGCACCTGACTGCCGGAGAATCTCCGGTACGATCGCCTGAATCATTCCGTAGCCTACGAACCAGGCGGCGACAAACGCCCCGACCTGCATGAAGGTCCAACCGAGAGTCGAAGCCAGGAATACTGGCAACCCGACGACAAACCAGACGTCGCGCGCAGAGAACAAGAACAACCGTGCGGCCGAAAGCCAATTCACCGCCACGCTCTTGGAGAACAAAGTCGTGAATTTGACTTTGGACTTGGCCTTCCCCATTGCGCTCGGAAGCGCGACCACGGTGCCCATCAACACCAGCGCGAGACCCACGGCCATTGCGACGAGAGACCCGACGAAGCCGAGCGAGGTGAGAAGGGCCGCGCCGAGAAAGAAGCCGGCTCCCTTGAGTGCGTTCTTGGATCCGGTGAGCCGAGCGACCCACTTGAAAAGGGCGCCGTCCTCACCTTCGGGGACCACGACCTTGATGGCGCTCTTGGCGCTCATCTTCGTGAGGTCCTTCGCGATACCGGAGAGCGCTTGCGCCGCCATCACATAGGCAACCGATGTCAGCCGATCCCAGGCCGACTGCAGGAAGGCAAGCATGATCAACGCGACTATTTGGAGCAGCAGGCCCCCGTAAAGGGTCACCTTCAACCCGGAGCGCGCGGCGATCCAGCCCCCGAGGAGATTGGTGACGATCCCGAAGAACTCGTAAAACAAAAAGAGGAAAGCAATTGCGACGGCGCTGTATCCAAGCCGGTCAAAGTGCAGAAGCACCAGCATTCTGAGGGCGCCGTCGGTGAGCGTGAAGCCCCAATAGGCGCCCGTCACCAAGGCATAATTGCGTACGGCGTTTCTCACTTTCCTACACCGCTGCAACTCTGCTCTGCGCCGAAGACAGGCTGCCGGCGACCTTTACCGCCAATTCGACCAGCCGATTTACGTAGCCCCACTCGTTGTCGTACCAAGCCAGAACTTTGACCTGCGTGCCGTCCACCACCATGGTCGAAGGTCCATCCACGATTGAGGAGCGCGGATCGTTGACAAAATCGACGGAGACCAGCGGACGTTCCTCAAAGCCCAGGATGCCGCAGAGTTCGCCTTCAGCCGCTTGCTGCAAGAAACGGTTAACTTCTATAGCCGTCGTGGGTCGCGCAAGTTCGAAGACGCAATCGGTCAGCGAAGCGTTCAGCAAGGGGACGCGAACCGCCAAGCCGTTAAGCTTTCCTTGCAGCTCCGGGTAAATCAGGCCGATCGCGGTGGCTGAGCCGGTGGTCGTCGGTATCAGTGACATCAGTGCGGATCGTGCCCGTCGCAGATCCTTGTGAGCTAGATCCACCAGCGTTTGGGTATTCGTCATGTCGTGGATCGTGGTGATGACGCCGTGGCGTATGCCGAGCTTCTGATGAATGACTTTGACGACCGGCGCCAGGCAATTGGTGGTGCAGGAGGCTGCGGTCACGATGTGGTGCAGTTCAGGATCATACAACTGATCGTTGACGCCCATTACGACGTTGAGGGCGCCTTGCTTGACTGGCGCGGCCACAATCACCTTGCGCACGCCTCGTTCAAAATACGGGGCCAATACCTCGGGAGTAAGGAATTTGCCGGAACACTCGAGCACGACTTCGACGCCAACTTGGTCCCATGGCACTTCGCCGGGAGCATCGAAATTGCTGAAGCCGATCGGGTTGCCTTGCACCTTGAGCCCATGAGCCTCCGCGGTTATCGGCACGCGCCAACGACCATGAACGCTGTCGAATTCAAGCAAGTGGGCGGCGGTCTCGGGACTCCCCTTCAACTCGTTGACCTGGACAATCTTGATTTCGCGCTTATCGGCCGCGGCGCGCAGCGCCAGACGTCCCATGCGTCCAAACCCATTGATTCCGACCCGTACCGGCATCGCTGCTCCTGTCTCCGTCACGCCGCGAGATTCAATTTGCCGATTTCCGCAACCCAGCGTTCAAGCGCAAACCGTTCAAGCGTCTCGATCGGGAGAGCGGTGAAGATCCTGATGCGTTGCTCCAGCTGGGTGTAAACCTTGAGAAACGCTCTTCGCGTCGCGGTGCTGGTCCCGACTGCCGCGACGGGGTCCTCAACGCCCCAGTGTGCTCTTATCGGTTGGCCCGGCCACGTGGGGCAGACCTCGGCGGCGGCTCGGTCGCAGAGGGTGAAAACGAAATCAAGCGGTGGGCTGTCGGGCTCCGCGAACTGCTTCCAGTCCTTGCTGCGCAATCCCTCGGTCTCGTATTTCAGTTCCTTGAGCACCTGCAACGTGATCGGGTGTACGGTCCCGCGCGGATCGCTGCCAGCGCTGAAAGCATGAAACTTACCGCTGCCCCATCGATTCATAATGCACTCCGCCATGATGCTGCGGGCCGAGTTCTTGGTGCACAGGAACAGAACACGGAATTCGCGATTGGGCGGCACCTCCTTTGGCCGGCCTCGCGTTGCATTATCGGCCGGAGCTGGGCAGCAATTCTCGGTGAGATACTCGATCAGGCCGTTCATCGTGCGGAACTTGGGTGCGTAAATGATCAGCCTGCTTTGTCGGCGCGAAGTCACGAGGCCGCTGTGTCTGAGCTGGTTCAAATGAAAGGAGAGCGTCGGGGACGGTAACTTCAGATGGTCGCCAATTACCCCGGCGGGAATACCTTCGGGGCCTCGTTCGACCAGCAGGCGAAAGATGTCCAGGCGAGTCTCCTGCGCGAGAGCGGCCAAAGCGGCGACGATGTTGGTCTTTATCATGATTCCATATATATCAAAACATTATTGGGTTTCAAACCGCGGTTCCTTGGCTCCTTCCTCAAAGCCTGACCCTCCGCGCCAGTGCCAGGCGGGCGACCAGGTTAAGTACGAAGACCACCAAAATTAGAACAAGAGCGCCGGCCCAGGCTTGTTGATGCCAGGACTCATAAGGCGATAACGCATAAGTGAAAATCTGGAGCGACAGCTCGGCCATCGGCCGCACTGGATTGAACACCCAGAACTGACTGCCAAAGGCTGTGAACAGGAGCGGCGCGGTTTCTCCGGTGACGCGGGCGATGGCCAGCAGCAGACCCGTTACAATCGCTGGACGGGCCGCGGGCAGTACTACACGAACGGTGGCAGTGTACGACGAAGCACCCAAGGCCAAGGCGCCTTCGTGTAGGCTACGAGGGACGCTTGCTATCGCACTCTCGGTCGCTCTTACAATGATGGGGAGCATCATGACCATGAACGCAAATGAGGCGGAAACAGCCGAGAAGCGGCCGAAGGGCTGGACCAGCACTGTATATGCGAAGAGTCCAATGGCGATGCTTGGAACTCCGGACAGCACGTCCGACATGAAGCGAACGAAGTCTGGAAGCCGCCCCCGCCCGTAGAGTGCCAGATAGATGGCCGTCAGCACCCCGACAGGGATGGCCATGATCGCCGCAAGACCAACGATGATCAGGCTGCCTACGATTCCGTTCGCAACCCCTCCGCCGGGAACGCCTATCGGATGCGGCACTTGAGTAAGGAAGGGAAGATTGATTGCTCCCACGCCCTGGTACGCTACGTAGCCTAGAATGAAAACCAGTAAGCCGGCGCCGCTCCCGGCGCAGAGCCCCGTTACAATCACGGCCAGGCGACTGCGCAGGTTTTTGCTCATCACGTGATATTTGCCGTTCATTTTATGTCGGCTGCCCCGAACACAGTTCGCATAAGTAAGTGCGCCAGTGAGTTAATCAGCAGGCTGATCAAAAAAAGAATGAGTCCCAGTTCGATTAGAGCACTCAGATAAACGGGGGTAGTGGCCTCTGTGAACTCGTTCGCAATCACGCTGGAAAGGGTGTAGCTGGGCGCGAAAAGCGACGTTGATATGGCAGGCCGATTACCGATTACCATGGTCGTGGCGATGGTTTCGCCTAGAGCGCGCCCTAAACCGAGAACGCAAGCACCGAAGATTCCGGAGCGCGCGTACGGCAAGACCACCATCTTGAACGCGTCCCATCGGGTTGCCCCGAGCGCCAGCATCGCCTCGCGAATCTCGGTCGGTACTGCCTGCAGCAAATCGCGCGAAATCGCGGTTATCGTCGGAACTATCATCACAGCCAGGATGAAAGACGCCGTGAGCAGCCCGACTCCATATGGGGCGCCCGCGAAGATAGGCAAGAACCCGAGATGACGTTGAAGGGCGGGCTCGATGTAGTGCTGCATCGCGGGTGCGAATACAAAGAGACCCCACAAACCGTAAACGACGCTAGGGACCGCGGCGAGGAGCTCAATTAGAATACCAAGCGGATTGGCAACGAAGGCGGGCGCGAATTCCGCCAGGAAGGCCGCACCGAGAATTCCCGCCACCGCGGCGAGCGCAAGCGCGATCAGCGAGCTGACGACAGTGCCAAAGATGAACGGCAGAGCCCCGAACTGCTCGGTTACCGGATTCCATTCGCTGGTCCATAGGAAGCTCAGCCCAAATTGGCGAATCGAGGGCAAAGAGTTCAGAAAAAGCTCTGCGAAAAGGCCTGCTATCAAAAGGACAAAAATCCCGGTGCCGCCTCGCACCAGCGCCGGGAAATTACGGCCGAGATATGAGTCCGAACTTTGCCATCTCGTGGTCGGGGAGAGCCCGACAGTTTCATCCTGGCTGGCTTTTGAAGGGGCACCGCCCAGACCTAAATACCCCGGACGCTCGGCGTTGGTATGATCTTCCATCGAAAAAGAACAGCTCGGCCGCTTAGGCTGACGATTGATGCGGCTTCTCTAGACCGCCGCATCGAGTGAGCGTCAGCTTCCCGATTCCATCTGGCTGATCGTCTTAAGTGCTAGATCCCGTACATTCTTGGGCAGAGGGACGTAGTCCACGGTCTTCGCAACCTCTTGGCCATCGGTCACCAGCCAGCTCAGCACTTTCTTTACTATCGCACCGCGGGCGGGATCGGCGGGTTTCTGGTAGACCATGAGCCACGAGTACCCGCTTATCGGAAATGAATTGGGACCATCCGCATCGACGATTGAGAAATTGGTGGAGCTGACGCTCCCTTTAGTGGCTGCGGCTGCCGCAATAGTCTCCGGGGAGGGGGAGACCCACGAGCCGGCCTTGTTTTGAAGCTGGCCATAGGACATGTGATTCTGAATCACATAGGCCAGCTCAACGTATCCGATCGCTCCCTCTGACTGCCGAACCTGCCCGGCAACTCCCTCATTGCCTTTTCCGCCAACGCTGCTCGGCGCCGGCCAGCTTACGCTTTTGCCCGTTCCGACTTTTTGCTTCCATTCACTCGACACGGTGCTCAGAAAATCGGTGAAGATGTAGGTGGTTCCCGAGCCGTCCGAGCGGTGCACAACCATGATCGCCATGTCGGGCAGTTTGGCGTCGGGATTCAACTTTTGAATCGCGGGGTCATTCCATTTGGTAACTTTTCCGAGGTAGATATCGGCGACCAGTTCTCGGGTGAACTTCAGCCCTGAATCGACGCCCGGCAGGTTGTAACAAATAGCCTCTCCCCCGAGCGTATCGGGGATTTGCAGCACTGGATCGCCGGCGCGCTGGAGCTCACCGGCATTCATGGGCACATCGCTCGCACCGAAATCGACGGTTTTCGCAATAAACTGTTGAATGCCACCGCCGCTGCCGATCGACTGATAGTTGACGGTCACGTCGGGGTTGCTCTGCGAATATTCGTAAAAGGCTTTCGAGAAGAAAGGATAGGGGAACGTCGCCCCCGCCCCCGTTAGTTCCGTTGCTGCGATTCCGGGTCTGGGCACACAAAGCCCAATAGCGACCACCAGGATACAGGTCAGTGTGGCAATCAGACGAAGAGGCGTCACCCGCACGTTCATTTTGTTTTCGCCCGGTAAGAGGGCGCTCCTTTCCTAAGAAAAACGCCTCTTTACTCTAGCGCTCGCATGTTACAGAAATGTTAAACAGCGATGACTGTCTCGATATTTTCGGATCTCTGGAATTGTTCCAGTCCACAGAGATGGAACGTTTAAGCTAGGTTGATGGCGGGAGCAAAATCCCCTAAGCATCACGAATCAGTCGGATTTGTGGGGCTGTTCCGCGCCTGTCTCTACGATGAAGAGGAGCCCGCGAATGAGCGCTACGTTGACGCTTGCGGATACGCCGCCACTACGGAGCCTGTCCTTTCTCGACCGGTACCTGACGCCTTGGATTTTCCTCGCTATGGCGGCCGGCGTGATGCTGGGTAATACCTTTCCCGGCGTCAAGGCAGCATTCGATCGCCTGAGCATCGGAACAACCTCGGTTCCCATTGCCGTCGGCCTGATCTTGATGATGTATCCGCCGCTGGCCAAGGTGAACTACGACGAACTCGGAGACGTCTTCCGGAATTGGAAGATCCTAGGTCTGTCTCTGGTGCAGAACTGGATCATCGGCCCGATGCTGATGTTTGGTCTCGCGATCCTTTTTCTGCGCGACCGCCCGGAGTACATGGTCGGCTTGATTATGATCGGTCTAGCGCGCTGCATCGCGATGGTTATCGTATGGAACGATCTGGCCAACGGCGATGCCGACTATTGTGCGAGGCTGGTGGCTTTCAACTCGATCTTCCAGGTGCTCTTCTTTTCGGTTTACGCCTTCGTGTTCATCACCGTCGTGCCCCGCTGGCTGGGGCTTGGCGGCGCGATCGTGCATATCACGATCGGTCAGATTGCCGAGAGCGTCGGCATCTACCTAGGCCTCCCATTCGTCGCGGGGCTGACAACGTGGACAGTTTTGACCACGCTCAAGGGAAAGACATGGTATCGGTAGCGCTTCATTCCAAAGATCAGCCCGCTGACGCTCACGTTCCTGCTCTTCACCATCGTCGTGATGTTCTCGATCAAAGGCGCGGCGATCGTTCGCATGCCGCTTGACGTGGTACGCATCGCGATACCGCTCTTGCTCTACTTCACCATCATGTTTGCCCTGTCGTTCGCACTGAGCAGGCGAGTTGGAGCCACATATCCGCAATGCGCGACATTGTCGTTCACGGCAGCCTCCAACAATTTCGAACTGGCCATCGCAGTTGCGTTTGCGACCTTTGGAATCGACAGCGGCGCGGCGTTCGCGGCCGTGATCGGCCCGCTAATCGAAGTTCCGGTGATGACCGGACTGGTGGATGTCGCGCGCTGGGCGCGACGTAGCTATTTTTCGACGTCACTGGTTGCACCGAAGGGGTTGATCGTCGCTACGTCGACAGAGAATAACGGCTGGCAAAAAGTCACCTTGTCCAATTCTTTCAAGCTATTTGGCGTGGGGTCGCATCAGACGGCCACATCAAATTTGTTCAACTTCAACGGTCACATGCGATAACGACGCGAAGCTGGCAAGCAGGTTTCGATAGAAACGCGGCTCGCGCGCCTGCGACGTGGTGACAGAGACAACGGCACCCAAATGGCTAGGTCCGAGCCGCCACAGATGGAGGTCTGCCAGCCGGTCGCCCTCTGCCTCGATAGCTTGACGAATGCCGTGCATCACATCCCGATCCGGTGTCATGTCGAGCAGAATAGCACCGGTATCGCGGAGCAGTCTGTAGGACCAGCTGGCGATTACGCAAGTACCGACAATGCCCGCCAAGGGGTCCATCCAGAGCTAGCCGAACAGGCGCGCAAACGTCAGACCGACAATCCTGCTGACGGATCGAGTAATGGAACAAGCGTCGAGGTACAATCGGCATAGCCTTTGCGTCGGCTCGCCCTCAAGGGTTCGCGCGCGCTGCTCGCCGGCTCACGCCGCCCTTGACCACGGTCGCCGCTGCGGCTCCGAGGTGATTAGGCAGTCGCGTTCGGCGACTGCTCGGTTAGCAGGCAGTCCTTCACTACTAACTGCTCACACACGAAACTCCTTCGCGGTTAAGATGACCTTAAATCCTCTCGTCCTCGATCTTGCCGTTCTGTCCAACTTGTGCAGAGGGGGAACACCTTAGCGTACGTATAAATTTCCCTTTCTTGAGGTGTCCCCCATTAGAAGGCGCAAAATTGGAACCTTCACGAAATCAATAGCGATTAGGTAGCCGGCGCATGCCACAATTACCGAGCTGACCACGACGCTAGGTAGAGGCGCCATCAGAATTCCGCGGATCGCCAAGAGGCCGACCACACTGAGATCCACGGTCGAACTAAAAATCATCCATCGGCTCGGCGACGAATTCCAAAAGTGACGCCGTTCACGTACCAGATACACCATCCCCTGACCTGTGAACACGAGCGTCACAAAGACCAGCGTCTGTAGTTGAGGAAGGGGCAGGCCGAGAAAGTCGCGTCCATAGAAAAACAGCCCGAAGGAAAGAAGCAGGATGAGACTGCCGAGGCTCATTCCGGCCACCATCAGGCTCCCGATGTGCCAGCGATCCGGCGTTAGCGAAGCGGACACGTGATCGGTCGCGATTGACATGGTCACGAAGTCGTTGGTGAACAGCAGCATTACGATCAGCAGCGGAGTGATGACGAAAGTTCGAGTGAGGATTACACCGACGCTCAGGAATAGTCCGACCTCGACAGTCTTGATGATCTTGTTGAGCGTGTAGGTCAGCATACGCTGATAGATGCGCCGGCTGACTTCGACCGCTGCCAGAGTGTCAGTAAGACCTGGATTGGTGAGCACCAAGCTTGCCGAGGCCTTCGCCACGTCCGTGGCCGTAGCGACCGCGATGCCGACTTCAGCCTGCTTGAGCGCCGGGGCGTCATTAACTCCGTCCCCCGTCATGCCGACCACGTGGCCAGCGCGCTGCAGGGCGCGCACGAGTTGAAACTTGTCCTCCGGAAAGACGCCCGCGAAGACCGCGCAATCCAGCGCGTTATGGATGTTCTCGCGCAAATCCCGCGACAAGCACGCACGGCCAGAGATCCCGACTTGCGCAGCTACGGCGCGGGCAGTCGCGAGTCCGTCTCCCGTTACCATCGTGACGCGAACACCCAACTTGTTCAGGCTTGCCACCAAAGACCTGGAATCCTCCCGCGGGGGATCTTGAAGCGCCAAGAGCCCGATTAGGCGCAAGGTGCCGTCGGCATTCCCTGCGACTGCGAGCACGCGGTAACCTCCCGCTGCAAGTCGCTCAACATCGGCGTCGATGTCGGTAGTATCTCCGACCCGCGCGCTAACCGATTGCGGCGCACCCTTAATCGCGTGCAATCTTTTTCCGTCCTGAGCAACGATGGCTTCGGCAACCTTGCTTGCAGGCTCAAACGGAATGAACTTGAGCCTGCAAGTCAGCTCCGAGAGCGCGCCTTCAGCCTTGGCGCGAGCGATAACGGCGAGATCGATCGGGTCGCGGCTCGCTTCCTCGCTTGCATATGCCGCAAACCGCAACAGGTCCTGCTCGCTGAACGGTGCATAAGGATGTAGCGCCGCCAGCGAAAGCTGGTTTTGCGTGATTGTTCCGGTCTTGTCGCTGCACAACATGTCCATCGCCGCCGCTTCCTCGATCGCCGACAGACGCGTCACTAGAACGCCGCTCTTGGCTAATTCCACCGCGCCGAGCGCGGTTGCCAAAGTGAACGTGGCTGGCAACGCGACCGGAACGGAAGCTACCAGCAAGATCAATACGAATGGAAGCGTCTCGACGAGCGGCATACCAACGAACGCGGCGTATAGGAACACCCCCACAGCCAGCGCCGCATCCATCGCGACCAAGTACTTCACGATTGAAAAAATGATGCTCTGCAGGTGACTCACCGTCTTGGCTGAGCGCACCAGTTCGGCGGTTCTTCCAAAAAAGGTTCGCCCACCAGTCGCGATAACTTCGCCGCTCGCCTGGCCGCGCTTAATTAATGAGCCCGCATACGCAGACTTGCTCGGATCTGCCTCGACCGGTACCGACTCACCAGTAAGTGCGGATTGATCAATCAAGACCTCTCCCTCGCGGATGACAATATCGCCCGGAACAAGGTCGCCCATTTGCAGGTGAACGAAATCACCCGGCACCAGTTTCTCAGCCGGAATCAGACCCCATTCGCCGTCACGCAGAACTCTCGCTTGGATTGCCAGCCGCTTCTGCAAGAGTGCCAGCGCGCTGCGCGCGCGACTTTCTTGGAACAAGCTCAGTAAGGCGTTGAAAACCAACAGCAACGCAATCACAGCCGCTTCAAGAAACTTGCCAAGCGCAAGTTCGAGCACGATTGTGACTTCAAGCATCCACGGTACCGGAGCCCAGAACTTGCCGAGCAGCGCCACAATTGGATGCGGCTTTTTTCTCGGTCACGGCGTTGGGGCCGTACTCACGCAGACGCCTCCGAGCTTCCTCCTGCGTAAGCCCACGCGATGACGTCCTTACCTCCGACTGGCTGAGGGACTTACCCATTCATGGATCTCGCACAGATCGAGTTAGCCTCTGCCCTGCGCAAACAACCTCCGATTCGACATGCAACCCCCTACTCGCGACCAAGCTTGCTGGAATCGGAGCAATCCGACAGACAAGGACCGCCGTGGCACCCCAACATTATCAGCAAAACGGCGAGCGGCGCCGCGGTTAACGAGACTCCGCGGCGCCCCCGACCCGGCCTACCTTTGACCCTAGCTCCTTTTCATTTGAATGCGGGAGAGCGTGTCCATGACGCGGCGCGCTTCGCCCAAATCACTCCATTCCAGCCCGCGAACGGGCAGCACGGCGAGATTCAAGCCCGATCGGCTCAGCACGCGCTGTGAGAAGTTCGTGGGCTGCAAATTGGCGTAAAGCGCCTCAACCGCCCGGGGCTCGTATTGGGTTTCCAATGCAGCCAGCGTCCCGAGGAAGGAACGGCTCAAGTTCGGCAGCTTGTCCTCGAACACGCTCAGTAGTGTCCGCACTTGCGCCACCACCACGAAACTGTTCCAGAGACACCCACGATCGAACAGTTCCCTGGCCAGTCCGAGGCAGGGCTTCTCCCAAAAGCCGTTGACCGGATACAAAGACATCCCCGCGAGCGCTGGAGAACCCGGCTCGATCCACCCATAACCCGTCTCGGCAGCGTCGGGCGGAATGCCGAGGAGAACCACGAGATCGCTCTGGCTGTTGACCGCCCGATAAGCGAGTTCCACGTGGCGCATGAACAATCTGTTGTCGCTCACGTAATGGTCCGATGGAATCAATGCCACCGATGCCAGTGGCGAGCGGATACTCAGCCGCAGCAATGAATAAAGTACAGCGGGCGCGGTATCCAGATTCGCGGGTTGAATGACCAGTTGCCGCGCGGGCACATCCGCGATCAGCGGAGCATAGTATGGTTCGTGGGCGCGCGTCAGCGCCGTCAGCACGCGGTCCCGGTCAACGATTAACGATACCCGCTCCATAGTTTGTTGAAGAAGACTGGTCCTCCCGACCAGACAGCAGAATTGCTTGGGCGTCGCCCTACCGGTGAGGTGACGCGTGTAGGACGACAGACGCGTTCCGTCGCCTCCGGCAAGAATTATCGCCCAGCGTTTGCGCTCGACATCACAACAATCCATTACCCTGCTCCCTTATCTCTTAGTCGGTCCTTGCGCTGACGCGCTCACGCGACGAGTGCCCGCCGCGCGATGCAGCGGCGCCTATCGCGCTGAATTCGCGAGCCCTGTCCGGGCCGCAACATCGGAGGGCCGGCGGTTCACCGCTGGCTCAGGCTTGGGCGGCCGCGCTTGCGCCTGGGCGCAGCGATACCATCCTCGTGCGCCGGGCCGTCAATGATTCTCTCTTCTTGCGGCACGAGCGGCGGTGCATCCTTGGCCGAGACCCAGAGAGTTGGAGCGTCTTCTCTGGTGCGCCGCATAGCGGCGTCGCGCTCGCGTTCACGCTGGCAATCCACACACAGCACCGTTGCGGGCAGGGCTTTCATGCGTTCAACGGGAATCTCTTCGCTACACTCTTCGCAAACGCCGTAGCGCCCCTCGCGGAGGCGCTGTAATGCACCTTCAACCGCCGCGACGCGGCTGCCCGCAAGCTCGGCCAACGAGGCGGCAAGCTCAAAATCTTCGTCGGATGCGGCACGGTCGCCCTCGTCGCCCGGAATTGAACAGTCCGGGGAATCGTGCGTGCGCATCGCTCTCATCCATTGCGTTTCGCGGCTCCGTGTGCCGGCTAACAAGGTCAGCAACTGGCGCATCCGCTGTTCGCCGTAGCGGTCTGAAAGCATCGCCGGAATTTCACGGTCAACTTGTTTTTGGTTGGATATCATGGATAACTCCGAGTCTTGCCAATGCCGGCCGGCGATCGGCAAGGGTTTGCCGAGTGCACGACCGCACGTGGAATCTTTTCAGGCCAAAAACCTGTGCGATACAACGCGCGTTGGTAAAAGGGGCGCGCGGTGCGCGAACAGATTAGGCGGGCTCGGGGCTATCCGCTGAGGCCGGCGAGATACGCCGGTGTATTGGCCAATTTTCCATCGGCCAGGCCGGCACTCTCATCGACATGCGCGGCGGGAAACAGTGTGGTCTGACGGCAACAGGCAGCAGGCCGACGCAGTAAAGCGCCGGCAATTCCGCGTTTTGCGGACTCACTTCCTGCATCGCGTGACGCGTCAAGTGCTGCTGCAAGGTGGTGATTGCGGCTGCATCGTCGTGGCCGATGGAGCGGAGCGGGCGCACAACCTGGGCAATGCTAAAGAGGCAGAAACAGGCCACGAGTAGCAGGGCCCTACCAATGAAGCGATTTTGTTTCGTTAACGGCATTGCAACACAGCTAACGTTTCGACGGGCAGCGGCGCAATTTATTCATATTCCGGTCGGGCGGTGTGGGCGAAGCTGCTCAACGCTCAATACCGCCACCTTCGCAAAGTCAAGCACACACAGGTTTCACGCTACAAGAGAGTAATTGTCAAATGTTGTGGATCGGTCCCCGTGGTGGTGATTGGTGACGGAGACCAGCGCGCATAGCCGCCATGAATAAACGCCATGCGGAAATCGCGCCCGTCTGACTGGCCCTCAACCCGCGATGGTCAGTCCAATGGCAAGTAAGCAACAGCACATACAGCACATCATGTTAAGTTAAGACCATGTTCTGCACGAAGTGCGGCCGTGAGCTTCCGGCGGCTGCGAAGCGCTGCCCGAATTGCGCGGCGACCGTCCGGCGGCGGCGCGAGCGCAGCAGCGCGGCCCGATGGTCCGTCGGCATCGTCCTGTCCATCGCGACCGGCGCGCTCATCTGGCTCGTGCTTGTGGAACGCGGCCAGAGGCAGCGGCGCACCGATCTGATGCTCACCGAGAGCAGCCCGCCGGCCACCACGCACACGTCCGAAGCAGCGAGCCTCGGCGATTTGTTCGAGCTTCCCAAGGCCAACCGCGGATTCATCGGCACTTGGGGCGGCTATCTCAAAATCGCCGGCAACAGCCCGCACAACCTGTCCGCCCCGAACTGCCGATGTCATATCTCTTCGGCGAAGAGAACGGTGTGGTGTCGTTGCGGACCGCGGTCTACGGCGATGCCGATTGGCCGATCGTCAAGAAGAGCGTCCAGCTGCTGACGCCGAAGCAGGTGCAGTTCCAGCTCGACTCGGAATGCCGCGACTGCCGGCCGGTGGTGAAAGAGGTGGAGTTCACCACTCTCAAGTTGACCGATCAGGGCACGCTCGATGCGCACGCGTACGGCTACGCATATCGAAGCGGCGACGGGCACCAGGAGGTCGAGTACGCGGGCGTGCTGCATCAGTTGAGCGCGCAGCAGGTTGCGGCGTTCGACCGCGCGGTCGAGCGCAACCACACTTTGCTGACCAAAATTCAGACGCACCGACCGGCTCAGCAATGATTGCGCACGCGGCCCCGATGGCGCGCGAGCGGAGGCTGTGTTGGCACGCCGCGAGCTGTACGAGGGCGGGCTCCGCTTGGAATTACAAACGAGCGCAGGTCACGACGCGCCCCGCGCGGTTGGGATCTAGTGGTGCTCGGACGGCTCGAAACCGCCGCGGCCGGGCTGGGCGTAAACCACTTTGAAATGCCCGGCAACTGACAGTTTTTCTGGCCATCCCGACAATCCAGGTTTACTTTCTGATCAAACCAACGGCGCCGCAACAGATAAGCGCGTCGTGGAGCCCATCGACTTCTTCGTATTTCACTCGCTCTGACGGTGCGCCCCGGCAGTTTCCGTGTTGGAGAGTATGCCTAATAAGGGACAAACTTCTACGCCAAATAAGTCTCAAAATAACATCTTTGAACCGCCGCCCTGCCCCTGTTTATCTATCATAACCTCCTTTATGACTGGCAAAAGTAGGGCGCTGAAGCCGGCATTTAAGACTGCCGGCGACGCTCGAAATACTGCGCCGGGCGCAGCACCAGGACGCCCTTGATCCGCTTGCCGTAGAGATGCGCGAAGTGCCGCGCGTCGCCGGTCAGAAGATAGTCAGCCTTGCCATGAATCGCGGCCAACAAAATTGGCTGATCCTTTTGGTCGAGGCGAATGTTTGCCGGGAGTTTGAGACTCAGCGGCGCATCGACAAGTGAAACGGCAGCCGTGAGCCGTTCGAGGCGCGGGAGAGCCTCGGTTCGGTCGATGGCCAGGTTCCGCCGGGTCTCCTCGATGGCATAGGCCGAGGTCAGCAGCTCGACGCCCTCAAGGGTCCATAATCGCGCCAGACCGGAGAGCTCCGGGTAGGCGGCGGAAAAAAGGACGTTGGCGTCGAGGAAGATGCGGTCCAAGGGGAAGCCAGCAGGCGCCCTGCCCTATCCACGCTTTGAAGATCGTTGGTGCTTGATCCGGTCCGCATCCAGGCCCAGGCGTTTTACCTCGGCACGTGCCCGGCGATCGTCCTCGGCACTGACGGCGTTGTTCAGCAGGAATTCGGCTCTGCGCTCCGGCGTGTAGATCTCGATCGGCAGCACCGTCGCCGGTCGGATCAGGATGCCGTCTTCGCGCTCTTCGGCCACCACGAATGAACCCTCTTCAATCCCGAGCCGTCGGCGCAGCTTCGCCGGCAGGACCACGGTGCCGCGCCGCCCGACCTTACTGGCCAATGCTTCCATAATATGGCAGAATAGCCGAAAGTCAGAATGTCAGGCAAACAGCCAATTCTCTTAACCGATGAACTGCCCCTGCCGCCGGTCCTGGCGCGTGCGGGAATGGGCGCCCTGCCCTCTTCCATCCTTTCTCAAGGCGAGCGAGCAGGACGACGCTTCATCGAGTTCTTCACGGCCAACATCCGCAACCGCAACACGCGCCTCGCCTATGCGCGCGCAGTAAAGCAGTTCTTCGATTGGTCGGAGGAGCGAGGCCTCGGGCTGGACGACATCGAGCCAATGACGGTCGCGGCGTACGTCGAGCAGATCGGGATCGAGCTGGCGAAACCGACGGTCAAGCAGCATCTGGCGGCTGTTCGGCAGCTGTTCGATTATCTGGTGACCGGTGGGATTCTGCCGTCCAACCCGGCTGGTTCGGTTCGCGGTCCTAAATACGTGGCGAAGCGCGGCAAGACGCCCGTGCTGTCGGCGGACCAGGCGCGTCAACTCTTGGATTCGATCGACGTAACCGAGCTCAGTGGACTCCGCGATCGGGCCCTAATCGGCGTCATGGTTTACAGCTTCGCCCGCGTCAGCGCTGCTGCGGCGTTGCGAATCGAGGACTACTTCGAGAACGGCAAGCGCGCTTGGCTCCGGCTGCACGAAAAGGGTGGCAAGCGTCACGAAGTGCCATGTTATCATAATCTCGCCGCCTACCTGGATGCCTGGATCAACGCGGCCGGCACGGCCGCCGACAAGAAAGGGATGCTCTTCCGGGCGATCCGGAAGGGAAACAGGCTTACCGAGAATCCGATGGCGCGGTCAGATGTGTTAGTGATGATCAAACGACGGGCTGAGGCCGCCGGCCTGCCCTACTCTACCTGCTGTCATACATTTCGTGCGACTGGCATCACGACTTACATGCAAAACGGCGGCACTCTAGAACACGCCCAGCAGATAGCCGCCCACGAATCGCCGCGCACCACAAAGCTCTATGATCGGACTCAAGACGAGATTTCGCTCGATGAGGTGGAGCGAATAAGGATCTGAATTCTAAAGTGGCGCTTTAAGATCAGTGGATAAGGCGCGGCTGGCAAATGAAAGTAGGATTTCCCGGAATGTATGACGATGTCCTTTATCTACAAAGCGTCAATATCCAGCATACGCGTACCGTGTCGAAGCTGACGATGCGAGAAGGGCTCTAGAGTGAGGACGAGAGGCAGAGATGAATCCAAACGATGTGGGCACCTGGATCAGCGACTGGGGTTGGGGTTTGCCCTTGATCGTGCTGACCGTGGTGATTCACGTATGTGGCCTCGCGCTAATCCGTGAAAGGGTCGTGGAGGTTCTGAGCGATCCCATAGATCAGCGCAGCTTCATGCTCAAATTTGCCGTGGTCATGAGTGTTACATCCTTGCTGGTCACCCTCCCGCACGGAATAGAGGCGGGGATCTGGGCCGTGGCGTACCGGCTCCTAAAAGCCCTGCCAGATAACAGGTCCGCGATGCTCTACTCGCTGGACGCGATTACGACCTACGGCCATGCGAATCTGTTTCTGAAGGATGAATGGCAGTTGATGGGCGCATTGGAGGCGCTGAACGGGATGCTGCTCTTCGGGCTAAGCACGGCCTTTCTGTTCGCGATCATTCAGAGGGTCTGGCCCCTTGGAGGCGGAACGCGAAATCGCTAGCATCGCAAAAGATATTCAGGAGTTGTAATAGATGCCAACGCCCTACGCGATCGCACTCGGTAGCGCTGTCGCGCCGGAGAAGTTGCTCTCCTTCCTGTTCTCGAGTGCCGGAGTATTCGTATCGCCGGAGATTGTGGTCTACACTGCGGTCGTCGATTGGTTGTTCCGCGGCAACGGGCGCGTGAGTTCCGGCGTTAACGGCGATTTCCGATCTAGATAGGATGCTCAGTCGTGAACTTCGAATTATCGTATGCGGACATCGCCATTCTGTTCTTTCTTACCCTTGGCCCGCTCAAGGCGATCCTGCCCTTTGCCAAGATGACGCATGAGACAGCGCCCGCTTTTCGGCGAACTGTGGCTTGGCGGTCGGTGGCGACTGCCACGGCCATCGTGCTCGGCGTAGCGCTGCTTGGGCCGTTCGTTCTGATAAACTGGCATGTCTCTCCGCCGGCAATCGCGATCACCTGTGGCATCATCTTCTTTGACCAAGCACTGCGAATTATCATGCAAACGCCAGCGGCTGCGGTCGAGTCAGCCGGGCGGGAGGCCACTCTGTCGCCACCCTCGCTGGCGATTGCTGTCTTTCCGTTAGCCATTCCGGCTTTAGTGACCGCGCCGGGGATAGCGGCCATTGCCGCGATTATCGTCCTCAACAGACACGACTTAGCTCATCAGGCGGTCGCTGTTGCACTCTTGCTTGGGGTGATGGCGCTCAACCTGCTCGTTTTGTGGAACACCGAAGCAATTCTCAAGCGTGGCGTTGCCGGGGTGTTGCTGGTAATCGGCTGGGTGTTGGCGGTGCTCCAAGCCTCGCTGGCCGTACAGATCGTGATACACAGCCTGCGCGTGCTCGAAGTTTTACGCTGGCCCATTTCCCAGGGCTGACGGCGCTCAGGCATTCAAGCGGGGATTAGACATCGACAATGAGCGACACGTCGTCTGGCCGCAGCGCGGCCACGGAGCTCACCAAGGAACGCAACCGCTTGGCTGCGGATCGAACCTTGATGGCGTGGATTCGCACATCCCTCTCGCTGATCGGGTTCGGGTTCGGGATCGGCAAAGGTTATCAATATCTGGAGGCGGCCGGACTGCGCGCTTCCGCCGATCCGATCCGCAGCACCCTGATTTTCGGAACCAGCTTCATCGTCCTTGGCATGCTGGCCCTGGTAGCTGCGGTCGTTCAGCACAGCCGAATTCTGCAGCGACTTGAAAGTCCGGATTACGCTTACAGTGCCATGCGACCGGTCGCCGTGACGGTCGCGGGCGTGCTGCTGCTGATCGGCGCATTCGGCCTTGTCGGGATTCTTCGATGACCGCCCTTTCGGGGCATCAACCAGTATTCGCAGGCCGCTCACCATGACCAATGAGACCACTCCCGCGCGGATTCATGTGCTGGCCAAGCCGACAGGCGCGATCTGCAACCTCGGCTGCTCCTACTGCTTCTTTCTCGACAAGGAACTTCTCTATCCTGGCAGCCACTTCCGGATGAGCGACGAGGTGCTGGAAAACTACATCCGCCAGCTGATCGAGTCCCATAGCAGTGACAAGGTGACGGTTGCCTGGCAGGGCGGCGAGCCGACTCTGATGGGGATCGACTTTTTTCGGCGGGCCATCGCCTACCAGGACAAGTACAAAAGGCCGGGGATGACCTTCCAGAATACGATGCAGACAAACGGCACGCTGATCAGCGAGGAGTGGTGCGCGTTCTGGCGCGCTAACGACTTCCTCATCGGCATCAGCATCGACGGTCCCCGTGCGATTCACGACGCCTACCGCGTCGACAAAAGCGGCCGGCCCACCTTCGACAACGTGATGCGCGGCCTGCGGCTCTTGCAGAAGCACGGGGTCGAGTACAACGTGCTGACCACCGTCAACCGCATCAACGCCGATTACCCTCTCGAAGTCTATCGATTTCTCCGTGACGAGGTTGGCGCGGCCTGGATCCAGTTTATTCCGGTGGTCGAGCGTCTCAACGAGGGAGGTATCGCCCTCTACCAGCAGGGAGCTTCCGTCTCGGATCGGTCGGTCCGTCCGGAGCAGTTCGGCAAGTTCCTGATCACGATCTTCGACGAATGGGTGCGCAAGGACGTTGGCACAGTCTTCGTCCAGACGTTCGAAGCCGCCACGCGAAACTGGCTGGGCATGGCCTCGTCCGGAATGTGCTTCTTCAACGCCACCTGCGGTCATGGTCCCGCGCTCGAGCACAACGGTGATCTCTACTCGTGCGATCATTTCGTCGAGCCCGACTATCTGCTGGGCAACCTGACGCAAAGTCGCATGATCGACCTGATGGGGTCGGAGCAGCAGCGCAAGTTCGGCCGCGACAAGCACGATACATTGCCGCGTTACTGTCGCGAATGCGATGTCCGGTTCGCCTGTCACGGTGAATGTCCCAAAAACCGGTTTACGACGACGCCGGACGGCGAGGCCGGATTGAACTACTTGTGCGCGGGCTACAAGGCATTCTTCCACCACGTTGACCGGCCCCTTAAGATAATCGCCGGTCTGCTTCGCCGGGGACATCAGGCGAGCCAGGCGATGCCGATACTTGTTGCAGAGGACGCGAAGCTGGCGGCAGTCTTTGCCAAGGCTGGTCGCAATGATCCCTGTCCCTGCGACAGCGGTCTCAAGTTCAAAAAATGCCATGGCCAGGTCGAGACCGCCAAGGTTGCCAGAGTGCCCAACGGGGGAGGCCCGCGCCCTCCGGCGAAAGCACACAAAGAAGTGGGATGATGCCCGTGACCTCAACCGATCACTTACGCAACCGAAGGAGGAGAGTGTGATTAATGGCTGCTAAAAAACCCAACATTCTGATCATCTGGGGCGACGACATCGGGCAATCCAACATTAGCGCCTACTCGAGGGGCCTGATGGGGTACCGGACTCCGAACATCGACCGCGTGGCGGCGGAGGGGATGCTGTTTACCGACAGCTACGCCGAGCAGAGCTGCACGGCAGGTCGGTCGGCGTTCATCACCGGACAGAGCGTGTTCCGCACGGGGCTCAGCAAGGTCGGCCTGCCGGGAGCCGACCTGGGCCTGCGCGCGGAGGACCCGACGATCGCCGAGCTGTTGAAGCCGCTTGGTTACGCCACCGGCCAGTTTGGCAAGAACCACTTCGGCGACAAGGACGAGTTCCTGCCGACAAAGCATGGGTTCGACGAGTTCTTCGGCTTTCTGTACCACCTGAACGCTTGCGAGGAGCCGGAGCTGCGCGACTATCCGCCGGAGAAGGACTTTCCCGACTTCCGGAAAAACTATGGTCCGCGTGGCGTACTTGATTGCAAGGCCAATCCGGACGGAACTCAAACGATCGTCGACACCGGGCAGCTGACCAGGAAGCGGATGGAAACGATCGACGACGAGATCGCCGTCAAGGCCAAGGATTTCATCGCGCGCCAGGTCGCCGCTGACAAGCCGTTCTTCGTGTGGGCGAACTCCTCGAAGATGCACTTCCGTACGCACGCGAAACCGGAGAGCCTGGGTCAGTCCGGTCGCTGGCAGTCCGAGTACCACGACGCGATGATCGACCACGACAAGTGGGTCGGAGAGTTGCTCAACCAGCTCGACGCGCTCGGCGTCTCCGACAACACGATCGTCATCTACGGCACCGACAACGGCCCGCACATGAACTCATGGCCCGACGGCGGCATGACGCCCTTCCGCAACGAGAAGGACTCCAACTGGGAAGGTGCGTTCCGGGTCCCGTGGCTGGTGCGCTGGCCCGGTGTCATCAAGCCCGGCAGCGTGTGCAACGAGATCATCAGCAATCTGGACTGGCTGCCGACTCTTTTGGCGGCCGCCGGCGAGCCGGACGTCAGGGAGAAGCTGCTCAAGGGCCACACCGCTGCGAACAAGACGTTCAAGGTGCACCTCGATGGCTACAACTTCTTGCCCTACTTCAAGGGCGAAGCTGAGAAGAGCCCGCGCCTCGAGTTTTTCTACTTCTCCGACGATGGCGACCTGATGGCCATGCGCTACGACAACTGGAAGTTAGTCTTTGCGGAACAGCGGGTCGTGGGAACGATGCGGATCTGGATTGATCCGCTGGTGCCGCTGCGGATTCCGAAGATGTTCAATCTGCGAACGGACCCATACGAGCGGGCGGACATCACGTCGAACACCTACTACGACTGGATGATCGATCACGCGTATCTGCTGGTGCCCGCGCAGAGGTTGGTCGGCGATTTCCTGAAAACCTTTGTCGCTTACCCGCCGCGCCAGAAAGCTTCGAGCTTTTCGATCGACCAGGTTCTGGAGAAACTCTCGCAGCACGGGGCCGGGAGCCACTAACACGCAGCTCCCCCAGCAGATCCGCACGACTTTGGATCTGCTGGGGAAATGAGGCGCCCCGCGCAAGAGACGAGATAGACGCCGTATGGCTCCGGAGGAATCGAAACCACCAGCGTCCGCCAATGCGGCAGACAAGGTTCGCGCCTTCTACGATAGACACCCCTATCCGGCGCCGATCACCAACCTTGATCGACACCGCGATTTGTACAGGAACCCGGATCGGCGTCGGGCGTTGGCGCTGCTGCTGTGGCCGACGGAGAAGCCGCCGGCGAATCAGGAGATCCTGATCGCCGGCTGCGGAACTTCCCAAGCCGCCGCCTACGCGCTGCGCGAGTCTGATGCGCATATCACGGCAATCGACGTCAGCGAAACGAGCCTGCGCTACACGCGGAATCTTCAGCAGAGATATGGCTTGCGAAACCTCGAGCTTCGTCGGCTCGCGATCGAGCAGGTCCAGGAGCTCGGGGGAAAATTCGATCAGATCGTCTGCACCGGCGTGCTGCATCACCTGCCCGACCCGGATACCGGCCTTCGCGCCCTGCGCAGTGTCCTTTCGCCCAGCGGCGCGATGCACCTCATGGTCTATGCGGCTTATGGGCGTGCCGGCATCTACATGATGCAGGAATACTGTCGCCTGCTCGGCGTCGGCGCCTCCGACAAGGAGCTACGGGACCTCGGCACGACGATCGGTGCGCTGTCTTCTGACCATCCGATCTCCGGCGTGGCGAGGCGGGTGAAGGATTTCAGAAATCCCGACGCGCTTGCCGACACGCTGCTTCACCCTCAGGATCGCGCCTACACCGTGCCGCAGCTCTACGCATGGCTCGAGCGCTGCGGCCTGTCGTTCGGGCGTTGGTACGAGCAGGCTCCCTATCTCCCGCAATGCGGGGCAATGGCGAGCACGCCGCATGCCGCGCGTCTCGGCTCGCTTTCTCCGCGATTGCAGCACGCCGCCGTCGAGCTGCTGCGCGGAACCATGGTCATGCACAACTTTATTGCCTATCGCGACGATCGCGTTGGCGAGAACCAGCCGATCTCGTTCGACGGTGACGCATGGCCGGCCTATGTTCCTCTGCGTCTGCCGTGGACCCTGTGCATTCGGGAGCGGGTACCCCCCGGTTCGGTGGCCGTTCTGATCAATCGAGCACATACCTACCCCGACCTCGCCCTCCCCGTCGATGAGGCGCGGCAGCGAGTCTTCGCCGCAATCGACGGCAACCGCTCTATCGATGAGATCTTGCGGGGCCTCGCAAAATCAGGTGGTGAGGAGCAGGCTCGCAGTTTTTTCCAGCAGCTCTGGCAGTACGATCAGATCGTGGTCGACGCGACTGACTCGCCCTGACCTTTTCGTTTTGCGGACCAGAGGGGCTGCCCGCAGATGACTCGGAGTTCTTCCTGGGTCAGGCTCTCCATCTCGCGACCACCAGGGGGCCAAATCAAATTGGAGTGAACCCAGATTGACGAAATCACGGTCCTGTTTGAATAGGAAAATGACCAAGTGTTCGTTGAAGCATTCGTCGCGCAAGCGGCTGTTGAAGCTTTCGATGAAAGCGTGCTGAACCGCTCTTGCCCAGCTCGATCTATAATAATGCCAGCTCACCCGACCACACGGACCCACCGCAGGACGGCCATGCTAGTCATTCGCTTCCATTATCGCTGACTATAACCTGGGGCGTCGCTGCGCTTGTCTGTGAGGCGCTCGAGTTCGCGCACGATCCGCACGCCGCTCAATCCATCGAACGAGCTGGAGTCGTACGGTCAAAACGGAAATCCCAATTTAAAAGATAATTCAATTGCAGCCCTGGTGATTAGCCGTCTTGTAACATTTCTTGCCGTTAGGACCGCGATATACGCCTTTACCATTTTTCGTCTTGGCTTCCCCTCCCTTGCTCGTTTGTGTGGTAGCGACGCCATTCTGGTTCTTCTCCGATTTCCAGGCGTTGCCAGTCTTGGCGTTATATCCCCCTGCTTCTTCTCCATTGCTACACACGGTGCGACCAAATGCGTTAGTGGTGCACTCAGCGAACGCGTGCGAAGAAAAAACCATCAATGTTAATATTATCACTGTGATTCGCATTATGATTGCCTTCGGTAAACAGAGACTTGCACGAGTTTGGACCCCATTCAGCCTCGCACAGACAGCAAGCGGTCCACAAACGCAAGTTCGACCGCGACTCGAGGAGTTCGAAAAGGGGGGTAAATTGTCTGCAGGTGATGCCTTGCTTCAAACTGACCATAGCCGAGAGAGCAATAAAATGACGGATGCGCGCCCGAGCACAAAGCATCCGAGATGGCGTCACCGATTTACGTCCGCGGTCGTCGCGCTGATACTCACGACGTCTTCGGCGTTTGCCGCGCCGCCTCTCACTCCGAAGCCGCTGCCCGGGCCTGTGGAGTCGCAGGCGCCCGGAATTCGCCCGCTCGGGCGCGGCCGTGAAACGCTGTGGGGCATCCACGTTTACGATGCGACCTTGTGGATCGTCGGCGATCGATTCACTCCAGCCCAACCGCACGCGCTCGACGTTGAGCCAAGCAGGAGCGTGGGCGCTGATACTCTGGTTAACACCGCGATGGACGAGATGCGCAGGCTCAAACTAGGCGACGCGTCGCAGCTCGCATCCTGGCGTCTGGAAATGAAGCGACTAATGCCGAACGTGAAGCCCGGGGACCAAGTCGTGGTGTTCTGCCCAAGCGAAGCGAAGACGTCAGTTTATTACAACGGACGGAGCCAGGGCGAGGTCGATGACGAAAGCCTGTGTCCGGCGATCATGAATGTGTGGCTTCATCCCGATAGCAAGAGCAAGGAGATGCGAAAGTCGCTGCTCGCGCACTGATCGTCGCTTTGCTATCGAAGTTCATCAAAAATCAGGCGCTCCCAGATAAAGGCACAGACTGCGCCGACGCCGCCGCAAGCCGGCGCGCTAGGCTGGGAGATGGCCTTCGAAGAGATAAAACGATTTAAAATTACAACCGATCAGACTCGACCGCGAGCTTTCGGCTTGCCATCACAAGGGCGATCCCAAAAGCGAGCCGGCACCGGCTGTCAGGGCCATTGCGAGAGCACCCCATATCAGGACGCGTATTGCGCCCACGGTCACGCGCGCGCCACCCACTCGCGCAGCCAGCCCACCGAGGAACGCCAGAAAAGCAAGCGAAAATCCCCCGACTAGAGGTATCAGCCAATGATGCGGAACGATGAGTATGGCGAGTAGCGGTATAGCCGCGCCAACGGTGAAACTGGCCGCCGAGGCGAGCGCGGCCTGAAACGGCCGTGCCCTCCGAGCGTCGCTGATGCCGAGTTCATCGCGCATGTGCGCATCAAGTGCATCCCGCGCCATCAGCTGACGAGCAACCTCTTTCGCCAGCTCCGCGTCCAGTCCACGCCTAACATAAATGGCGGAGAGTTCCTCACGTTCGGCCGCCTCTTCGCGGTCAAGTCCTTCGCGCTCGAGTGACCGATCGGCTTCTTCCATATCTGCTTGAGAACTCACCGAGACATACTCACCAGCCGCCATCGCCATGGCTCCGGCGACGAGAGCCGAAACGCCGGCCACCAGTACGGCGCCGTGGGTAGCGTGCGCCGCGGCAACCCCGAGCAAGAGGCTCGCCGTCGACACGACACCGTCATTAGCACCTAATACGGCCGCGCGCAGCCAGCCGGTTC
>JBKQPD010000223.1:0-2782 GCA_052145175.1 Binataceae bacterium (SeqCode)
AACAGAAAAGCAAGTGAAATGTCTTGCGATTTCTTGCGCCATGGATCTGTGCGATCCTCACCCGGAGGAGGCCGGCCCGCGGCGGAGGCGGGCCGACCTCGTTTCTTCGAATGCAAGGGCGTTCAGCGGCCTGCGTCCTTGATCTTCTTGTCGACGTTGTACACGACATCCTTGGTCTTCTCGGCAACGTTGTGCTCGGCGTCCTTGACCTTCTCAGCGGCGTCGTGAGTTCCCTCTTTCACCTTGTCACTCGTGTTCGCCATGACCTGGCTCCTGCTTCGATGGTGGGAATAGTCAAAAGAACCCATTTCCGCGCGAATCCCCGCACGGCGGGGCCACCTTGACCTTCAACTCCCCACCCCATCGTAAGTGGGGAAGTTCTGACGTCATTAGATATCAGACGATTCCAGATTTCAACAGACTTCTTGTAAGAGCGCTATTCTGTCCTCCGGCTCTAAGCCGGCTTTCGGCGGTCTCCATCCCCGGACTCCGGATCCACATGGATCCACGAGGCGACGGGACCCGGACAACCCAGGTTGGGTCGCCCTGAGGGGTTGCTTCACCAGGGGGGCCCACCGATGCGGACGTGCAGAGTGGCCTGCTGGCCCTTCAGGAAATACCTTTATAGATCGGAGATCTCTTTGGGGGGAAGTGCAGCCCTCAAGGCGTTTAGCACTGCAAGAACATCGATGACCTCTTGGCTGATTGCCCCGCTCACTGGACTCAAATGACCGGTCGCCGCGAACACCATACCAACAATGCTCAGGAGCATGCCGCCCACCGCACTCTGGAGCGCGATCGATCGCATGCGGCGGCTGATGTGCATGAACTCGTCCACTTTCTTGATGGAGTTATCCATGACCACTACGCCCGCTGCTTCCGCGGTCACGTCGCTGTTCTGCCCTATCGCCATGCCGACCGTGGCAGCCATCATGGCCGGGGCGTCATTAATGCCATCGCCCACGTAGAGCGTTTTTGCCTTGGTCGTCTCTTTGCGGACGATGGCCAGCTTTTCTTCCGGACTCTTCTGGGCCTTGATTTCGGTGATGCCGACCTGCTCGGCCAGGTATCGAACCTCTGATTCACGATCTCCCGACACAATCATTAGCCGCTTGAATTGGTGCCGGGGTCCCAGGTGCTTTATGAAGGAACGACTCTCCGTGCGCGGCGCATCGCGAAATCGCAAGGCCGCCGCATAGCGATTATCGATCGCCACCACGCACTCGAGTCCACCGGCGCTAAGAGGAAGCTGATCGGTGCCTGCGGCCGCTTGCGCGATGAGCTTGCTGCGACTCGTGATCTGTAATTGATGGTTGGAAACGGTTCCGAGCAGACCTTGGCCTGGGTGTTCGCTTACCTCGGTGGCCTCTTGGAGTTGGATTCCGTCATCCTTCGCCGCCGCGAGAATGGCTCGCGCCAGCGGATGTTTCGAGTATCTCTCCAAACTCGCCACGAGGGTCAGTACCTCGTTTTGCTCAAAGCCAGGAGCGACGAGTTGTTCAGTCAGCTTTGGCTCGCCATAAGTGAGCGTCCCGGTTTTGTCGAAAATCGCAGTCCGGCACTCGGCAATTTGCTCAAGTACAACGGGACTCTTGATGATGATAGCCCGGCGAGCACAGAGGGAAATTGAACCGATGATGGCGATCGGTATCGCGAGGAGCAAAGGGCAAGGCGTGGCGATCACCAACACCGCCAGGAAGCGAATGGATTCTCCACTCACCGCCCACGCGAGTATGGCTACCGTAACTGCAACCGGAGTATAAATCGCACCCAATCGATCGCCCAACCGCCGCAACTGCGGTCGCTTTTCCTCGGACTCGCGCATGACGAGCATGATTTTGGCGTAGCGCGAATCGGAGGCGCGCTGGGTCGCCCGGATGGTCAGGGCCGATTCGCCATTGATCGCACCCGAGATGACCGTCGTGCCCGAGGTCTTGCTCATCTGAAATGGCTCGCCCGTGAGATAGGATTCGTCCATGACGCCGCGTCCTTCGATGACTACGCCATCCACCGGACAAACGTCATGTGGATAGATGACGAGCGTATCTCCCACAACAATATCCACCAGAGCCACGTCGGTGATCTGACCATCCTCCTTCCGGTGGGCAATCGAAGGCATCCGTTTGGCCAGCGCGGCCAGCACCGATGAGGCGCTTCGCAGGGCGTAACTCTCGAGCGCTTCCCCTCCTGCCAGCATCAACACGATGATCGACCCGGCCAGGTACTCGCCCAGCAGGACCGAAGTGACGATGGAAATGCCTCCCAGCAGATCAGAACCGAACTCCCGCTTCAGGAGCTTCTTGACCAGTTCATAGAGGAGAGGAATACCTCCGAAAGCGAGCGTCACAAGCAGAGGAAGTTGGTATGCTGCCGGACTCGCCCCGAAGGCGAAGCGCAGCAAGAGATGCACGAGGATCGCCGGGACACAAAGAGCCGCTATGACTGTGGTCTTGCGGTGCCAGAGAGCGGTCAGTGATTCCCACAACCAACCGTGCAGCGGTTGATTCCTCAGCTTTGAGTCTGTCATCTTCGGTTCCTGGTCCGTCATCCTATAAGGGGTCCCAACCGCAGGTCTGCGAAAGCCTACGGTAGCGTATTGGGCGCAATGTTCGCCGACGCGCCGACGTATTTGACGTAATGAAACGGGGTCCGATCCCGGGCGTCAACCTTGCGCAAAATTTAGAAGGTTGTGTCCGGAGGGCCGCTCCGGGGCCGCCCGATCAAGCGGGCCGTCTCGGCATTTCGGATCAACGGCCAAAAACGAGGCTAGAACCGAGCAGGG